>JBAQWM010000001.1:0-5821 GCA_049298915.1 Steroidobacteraceae bacterium
GCTCATGGCCGCGCCCTGACCGCGGTCCTCGAGCGGCACGGTGCCCGAGGCGTCGCGCTGGCGGGATTCATGCGCATCCTGGATGCGGGGTTCGTGCGGCATTGGCAGGGGCGGCTCCTGAATATCCACCCATCCCTGCTGCCGGCCCATCGCGGGCTGCATACGCACCGCCGGGTGCTTGCGGCTGGCGACTCACTGCACGGCTGCACCGTCCATTTCGTGAGCGAGGAACTCGATGCGGGGCCCGCGGTCATCCAGGGACGGCTCGCCGTGCGCCCTTCTGACACCGAGGCTTCGCTTTCAGCGCGGGTTCAGCTGCTGGAGCACATGATTTATCCGCGCGCGGTAGCCTGGTTCGTCAGCGGCCGGCTGGGCTGGGAAGACGGCATGGTCATGCTGGATGGCCGGCGACTGGCAGCCCCTGTCATCGAGGAATTGCAATGAAGCTCGGCGTGATCCTGATGCTTGCGGCCATGATGTCCAGCAACGCGGATCCTGCGTCCGCGGAAGCGACGCCACTGGCGCCATACATCGCCGAATACGACGTCAAGTACGGCAACTATTCGGTTGGCACGAGCCGCACGGAATTGCGCCGATCGTCCGCCCCCGACGCCTGGCAGATCGAGTCGCGCACCACCGCGCGCGGTCTCGCCAGACTGATCGCCGGCGGCACACTGGTCCAGAGCTCGATATTCCAGCTCGAGGCAGATGCCCTGCGGCCGCACAGCTACCGGTTCGACGACGGCACCAAGCGCAGCGACCGCGATATTGCGCTCGATTTCGACTGGGTCGCCGGGCGCGTCAGCGGCACTGCCGAAGGCAAGGCCGTCGACATCGAATCGGAATCGGGCCTCCAGGATGCCGCCTCGATGCAGGCATGCGTCCAGTGGCGCCTGAACCGGGGAATCGAGCCCGGCGTAATCGCGATGATCGAGAAGGATCGCGTCAAGTATTACCACTACACGCTGCTGCGGCGTGAACGGCTGACGACGGCGATCGGTGAATTCGACACGCTCGTCTACCGCAGCGCGCGCGAGGGCAAGTCGCGCGAGACGCTGCTGTGGTACGCGCCAGCGCTCGGAAACGTCACGGTGCAGGCGGAGCAGCGCCAGGATGGCAAGCGCCTGTTCCAGACCTACATCAGGGTCTACCGGGTCGGAGGAGTCTGACAGCTTCAGGTGCGCGGCAGCGTCACGCCGGTCTGCCCCTGGTATTTCCCGCTACGATCCCGGTACGAGGTCTCGCAGGTCTCATCGGACTCGAAGAAAAGCATCTGCGCAACGCCTTCATCGGCGTAGATTTTCGCTGGCAAAGGCGTCGTGTTGGAAAACTCGAGTGTCACGTGACCCTCCCACTCGGGTTCGAGCGGAGTGACATTGACGATGATCCCGCAGCGCGCGTAGGTGCTCTTGCCGAGGCAGATCACCATCGTGCTGCGCGGGATCCGGAAGTACTCGACGGTGCGCGCCAGCGCAAATGAATTCGGCGGGACGATGCAGACATCCGCCCGCAGGTCGACGAAGTTGTTGGTATCGAAATTCTTCGGATCGACGATGGTCGAATTGATATTCGTGAAGATCTTGAATTCGCCGGCGCAGCGCACGTCGTAGCCATAGCTCGACGTGCCGTAGGAAATGATCTTGCGGCCTTCCATGACCCGGACCTGGCTGCCCTCGAACGGCTCGATCATTCCCTTCGCCGCCATGCGCCGGATCCAGCGGTCTGACTTGATGCTCATCATTCGTCCTCGATGCTGATCGCCGGCATGGCCGTGGTGCCCTGAATGGCGCTGGCCGCGAGCCGCCCCGCCGCCCGCCGCGCGATCAGGTGGAATATGCCCGCTATCGCCGATGCCGGATCGGCGACTACGGTCGGCATGCCGCCGTCCACCTGTTCGCGGATACTCGCTTGCAGTGGCAGCTGGCCGAGCAGCGTCGTGTCGTAGCGGCGGGCGAGCTCCGCGCCGCCGCCGGCATCGAAGATGTGCGATTCGTGCCCGCAGGCCGGGCAGCGGTGCATGCCCATGTTCTCCACGATGCCGAGCACCGGGACACCGACTTTGCGGAACATCTGCAGGCCCTTGCGCGCGTCGAGCAGCGCGATTTCCTGCGGCGTGGTCACGATGACGGCGCCACTGACCGGCACCCGCTGGGTCAATGTGAGCTGGATGTCCCCGGTGCCCGGTGGCATGTCGACGATCAGGTAGTCGAGCGCGCCCCAGCGCGTCTCGGAGAGCATCTGTGCCAGGGCCTGGGTCACCATCGGGCCGCGCCATGCCATCGGCTGGTCGGAATCGATGAGGAAGCCGATGGACATGACCGGCAAGCCGTGGCCGCGCGGCGGTTCGAAGGTCTTGCCGTCGGTCGTGGTGGGGCGCTCGCCTGCCAGGCCCATCATGCGCGGCTGGCTTGGTCCGTAGATGTCCGCATCCAGCAGGCCGACGCGGGCGCCTTGTGCGGACAGGGCGAGCGCCAGATTGGCCGCCACAGTCGACTTGCCGACTCCTCCCTTGCCAGAGGCGACGGCAATGACATTGGCGACCTCGGGAAGCGGGCGCGTGCGCGGGTCGGCGACAAAAGCCCGGATCCGGGCCTGCAGTTCCAGGGCGAATGGTTCCTTGATTCCGGCCGCCGCGGCATGGGCTCTGAGGGTGGAAGCGAATTCGCTTTCATACCCCACGACCGGGAAGCCGAGCACGACATTTGCCACCAATCCGGCACGCGTCGTTTTCACACCATCGAGCGCCCCGGCAGCCGCGAGCGTCAGGCCTGTATACGGCTCGACGCACTGCTCCAGTGCGGCTCGCAGGCGACCCTCGGCATCGGCTGACATCGGACCACTTTCCCGCAGTTCGGGGGGCCGGCATTGTAGCCCAGCAGATAATCCGCAGAAGGGCTCCGCAATGGGTATGGCATAATTCTCCATTACCAATTGGTCCCAACCAGAGCCTGCAAAGGATGGGTTTATTCAGTGCGTATCGCGCCGATCGCCTGATCGCAGAGGTGCGTGAAAGCGGCGATCCGGCCAGCCCGCGCGCGCAGCAGGCGCTCGCCAGGCTGCAGGGTCTTGGCGCCACCGCCGTCAAGCCGATCGTCGATGCCCTGTCCACGGCGGACAAGCGCGAGACCATCGCTTTTGTCGAGATCCTGTCCGGGCTGGCCGACAACAAGACATTCCCGGTGCTGGCCAAGGCGCTGGCGGAGGAGAACCCGCGTTCGGTCGCCGGTGTTGCCTGGGCGCTGTCGACGTCGCGGGCCTATTCGCCATCACTGCTGCTCGAACTGCTGAGCGAACCCGACGTCTCGCGGCCGGCCCTGCTGGAGGTCATCGCGGCCCAGAAAACGCGGTTCCAGCTGCGCGACCTGCTGAATGCCGCCTACCTCCAGGAGCCGAACGAAAAGGCCGCCCTGTTCCGCATCGCCGGGCAGATCGTGGACGAGACCTCGATCGACGAATTGATCGCAAGGGTCGAGGGCAAGGACCCGATTGCCCGCATGCATATCATCGCCCTGCTCGCGCGTTTCAACGCGCCAAAGGTCCGCACGGCCCTGATGGCCACGCTGAAGGACTCCAACAAGTTGGTCCGTTCGGCCGCGTTGCAGGCGATTGCGACCATGGACGGCCCGGTCGACCCGGCCCAGGTCGCCCCATTGCTGCGCGATCCCGAACTCGATGTCCAGGGCAAGGCGGTCGATCTGCTGTGCCGCAGCAAGCACCCGGATACCGTGCGCCACCTGGTGGACGTGCTCAAGGACGAATCAGAGTACACGCGGCGCGCGGCCGTGGAAGTGCTGAATGTGGTCGGCGACGACAAGTCCGTGAAGTACCTGCTGCAGGCCATCAAGGACGCCGACTGGTGGGTGCGCAGCCGCGCGGCGGATGCGCTCGGCAAGATCGGCGGACCCCAGGTCATCGATGCAGCAATCGCGTTGGTGGCCGACCGCGATGAGGAGGTCCGCCGCACGGCGGTCGAGATCCTGAACCAGACCAAGGACGAGCGCGCCGTCAGTCATCTGCTCGAAGCGACCAAGGACCCCGACTGGTGGGTGAGCGAACGGGCGGTCGACGCACTCGGGGCGATCGGCAGCCGCAAGGCCGTGCCGCGACTGCTGCAGATGATGGCGACGAATCCGAAATCACTCCCGACGATCGTGCGCGCGCTCGGCAAGATCGGGGACAACGCCGCAACCGATGGCATCATACGGGCGCTGGAACGGCCCGAGACCGATATCCGCGTCGAAGCGCTGGCCGCGCTGGTACGGCTCACCGATGACCGCTCCGTCGACCCGGTTCGCGCCCGGATCACGCCACTGATGTCGGCGGCCGAAAAAACGGTCGCCGGAGCCGCGCAGCGTGCGCTGACCGAACTGGAGGCGAAATTCGGCGGCACCACGCTCACCGGGGTGCTGGCGCCGGGCACCAGCATGGCAGGCCGTCCGCAGGTGGACGTGGCGCGCACGATGCTGATCGAATCGGCCGATGTGTCCGCGATCATGCGGGCAACCGAGGCCGAGGGACGGCTCGATATCGCGACCCTCCAGCCGGGCGACGTGCTGGAGGGCCGCTACAAGTACATCGAGCGCATTGGCAAGGGCGCATTCGGCACCGTGCTCCTGATGGAGGACACGGTCGTCGACGAGCGGCTGATACTCAAGTTCCTGAACCCGGCGATCGCGCAGGACGAGGAGATGATGCAGCGCTTCGTGCATGAGTTGCGTTACAGCCGCAAGATCACGCATCCGAATGTGATCCGGATCTACGACTTCCTCCACATCCGGGGAAATTATGCGATCTCGATGGAATACTTCCCTTCGCACACGCTGGGCGGCGAAGTCGCCGATGGCAAGCCGGTGGCGCTGCGCCGGGCGCTTCAATTCGCCATGGACATCGCCAAGGGGATGTCCGTCGCCCATGGCGTCGGCATCGTTCACCGCGACCTCAAGCCGGCCAATGTGCTGATCAATGATGCGGGCCTGCTGAAAATCGTCGATTTCGGGGTCGCCGCGGCGCAGCAGCAGGGCGACACGCAGCTGACCAAGACCGGCTATGTGATCGGATCGCCGAAGTACATGGCACCGGAGCAGATCCTCGGCAAGAAAGTCGACGAACGCGCCGACATCTACTCGCTGGGGGTCATGATGTACGAGATGCTGACGGGGGCCCCACCCTATCATCGCGGCGATCACATGTCGGTGATGTACCAGCATGTGCAGGGCCGGGCCCGGCCGCCGATCGAGCTGAATCCGGCACTGCCACCGGCGATGTCGGAGCTGGTCATGAGAACGATGTCGATCGACAAATCAAAACGCCCGGCCTCGATGGACGAACTGCGTCTGGAGCTGGAGAAGTTATTGTGATTCACTTGCGCGCCGATGCCGCGCATTGATGCATTCCTGAAGCTGGGCACGACCCAGGCCTGCTCCGACGTCCATCTGGCGGTCGGCGTGCCGCCGATGCTCAGGATGAACGGCGAGCTGGTTGCAATCCGTTTCCGCGATCTGGGCGAAGCCGAGCTCGAGAGCTACATCAACGAAATTCTGTCACGCAACCTGAGCGAGCGCTTTCGCGGCGGGCACGATGTCGATTTTTCGTACGTGACGGAGGACGGCGGTCGATTCCGCGTCAACGTATTCCGCAAGGACTCGGGCGTCGGGGCGGTATTCCGATCGATCCCGAACGAGGTCCCTACGCTCGACTCGCTGAATCTGCCGCCAATCGTCAAGAAGCTCTGCGATTATCATCAGGGCATGATCCTGGTGACCGGTTCGACCGGCACCGGCAAGTCCACGACGCTCGCCGCGATGATCGACCTCCTGAACAC
>JBAQWM010000002.1:0-3155 GCA_049298915.1 Steroidobacteraceae bacterium
GGTTGCCGAGGGCGATCTTGCGCGATTCGTCACGATCGCGGTCGCGGAACTGGCGGGGCTGCACGAAGGAAACATCGCCCGGTTTCGAATCCGGCCCGGCGAGCTGCATGCATGGCGGGCGGTCCAACGTTGACTTCTGCGAAGGGCATTCAGCCTTTCGGTTCGGCCTCCACGAAGATGTGCTTCGGCACGTGCATCGTGACCAGCATGTGGGGCACGTCGACCGTTTCGGCGATCTTCAGGTCTGCGGCCAGCTCCAGTTCGCGCTCAGTCCATGCGTCCGCGCACCCACCGCTCAACGGAAATGGCCGTTTGAAATTTTCCTACCCATTCGGGAGATGCGCTGGCCGTTACCCTCGGATGGACTGCAAACCTTGGCCAGACACGAATACGGACCCGCAACGTCGCTCAGGGCGCCGTGTTGACCTCGACAGCGGCCTGCGCGGCGTCGTAGAACAGCAGGCCGCCGCCGAGCTCGTCGAACTCCTTGACCACTGCGCGTTTCCCGAGATCGACGACGTTCAAGCTGTGGATCCCAGCCACCGCCCAGACGTGGTCACCGTCCGGACAGAGCCACTTGCCGCCGCCGCCGGCGTCGATCTCGCCTAGCGAACGGCGCGCTTCAAGATCCCAAAGCGCGACGTCGGTCAGCTGCATCACCGCCGCCAGTTTTCCGCCCGGCAAAAAACGGAGCCCGCTGCCGGCGATCTGATCCAGCACGAGGTTCGTTTCGACTTCGACAACCGTGTAGTCGCCGGTCTGGCTGTTGTAGAAGAACGCGAGCTTGCCGTCCGGCGAAAGCAGTCCCGAGGTCTCGGGCGACGGGTAAGTCACAACCTGCGCCATCGCCCACTGGTTGCCCGTCATCATCAACGAGTGTGCCTGGCTGAGCGCAGTCCCTAGCACCGCGGCCGCGGCGAGCCCGAACTTCTTGCCCGCCCGACCCGTGGTGATATTGGCGAGAATCTGGCGCGTGCCCAGATCGATCGACGCCACCTGACTCGAGCCGGCGAAGCTGACGAAAGCGCGATTGGCGCCCTCGATCGGCAGGATGCCGGTCGGCGTGTCGGCAAGCGGGATCCGCGCTTCGATGTTAGTGAGCGCACCGTCGACGAGGGTCAGTCCCTTCTCCTCGAGGACGTAGAACCGCGTGCGCTCGGCATTGGGAACGACCGCCACCGGCCGGGCGGGCAGCCCGATTTCGCGCTCGATTGCGTCGCCTCGAATCACCAGCAGTGAAGCTTCCGCGTCCTTGGCCTTGCGCGGTCGGGTCAGGACGTAGAAGACACCGTGCTCGGTGTCGCGCCCGAGCGGGCCTGGCCCGACGCCGAGTTCGAGATCGGCGACCAGCTTCGCACCGATCGTGTCAATGACGTAGAGGCGCCCGGGCAACGCCACCTCGGGGCGTGCGTCGTCGAGCCCGATGTCCTCTGCGTAGAGGCGCGAGTGATCGACGCTCCAGAATGCGGCGTCGCCCGGGCCGGGGAGCGCCACGCTGGCGCGGGTCTCGAGGCTCTCGGCCGACAACAATTCGACGCGTCCCGGCTTCCGGTCGCCGCGCGTCTTTCCGGAGGCGCCGGGGAAAACCACCGCCACCGTGCGGTCGCTGTCAGTCATCGCCATCGCGCCCGGCGCGTCCGCGAGCGTTCGCTCGGCGCCGATGGTTCCTGACACGAGGTCGACGCGCACCAACCGGAATTTCGCCGGAGTCCCCTTCTTCGCCTCGCTCGACTTCATGCAGAGGAAGCCGAAGCGACCGGTTTTGCTCCGCACCATGAAGTAGAGCGTCCCCTCCAGCGGCATGCTCGCCGCCACCTGCCGGGCCGTCAGGTCGACAAAGCTCAACTGGAGCGGTCCCTTCTGCTTCATCAGCCCCTCGCGGCTGAGCACCGCCAGTCGTTGGTCCGCGGCGTCGAGCCACCACGATTGCGCCCACCCGCGCGGAATCGTGGCCGTGCTCAGATGTTCGACGGTGCGTTCGCGGTAGAAGTGGATTTCCTGCTTGTGGATCGCCAGAACGCGCGGGTCGACGAGCCTGGCGGGCGATTCGGCGTCGACCGGAGCGCTCGCGGCGAGCCACGCAAGAACGACCCAGATGCCACGGGGACTTCGACGAAGCGACGAGGACGCGTGGACCATCGCGCCACCTTCCGCCTATCTGGCCGGCGCACGAGCCGACTGGCCGAATTGGGCTGCTGACCGGTCCGAGTATACTGCAGAGTCATCCACCGCCGGGTCTCGGTAGTGAGGCCCCGCCCTGGGACCCGGCCAGATTCAGTTCGCGCTCAGTCGACGCGTCCGCGCACCCAGAATTACTTCTCGACGATGTCGGCCCGCATAGGTCCCAGGACGCCCAGCAGCTCGCTCTTCTCCTGTTCCGGAACCGCAAATTTGTCGAGCGCCTTCACCAGGTCCTCCACAAGTGCATCGAATGCCGCGTCGTCGATACCCATGCCGGTATGCGTAGTCTTCATGTCGCGACCCGTGTACTGCTGAGGCCCGCCGCTGGCTTGTCCGATCTGATTCACCAGGTGTCCCTTGAGCCTGTCGAGATCGGAGTTGGCAAAATACTGATTGATTCGGGAGTCCGCACCCACGTTGGCGACGAATTCATCCACCACGGCCTTGATGGATGCTTCGCCTCCCAGGCGTTCATAGAGTGATGTCTGCGGGGCTGCCGCCACAGGCGGCGCGGCCGCCGTCGTGGATTCTGCTTCTTTGTTTCCGCCACAGCCGATGGTCACGGCCATCAGCATTGCCAACAGTGTCGCAACGAAGCCATTTTTCATTTCATGCTCCCACTTGTACTGCAACCGCGCATTTCATTAGGTCACGAGTCATTCCGGATGGAATGCTGCCAGCGGCGGGTCCGACCTGGGCGAATCCGCGCCTGTCGGTCGCGTGGCGAGTGTCCTACGCCCTGCGAGCCAAATCAAGTCTCAGGCCAGCCACTGACGGCCTGAGCACGCGCACCCGGCGGGATTCGCGGCGCCGGCGGTTCAGGGTCTGCAATCCGATGCGCACATCGACACCATCCTGGAATAATTTTCCGCGAGCAGCCTGGCGTCGTCAGGGTCGAATTTCACGTTCGGCAGCCGAGCCATGTCGATCGTGTGCACGCCATTGAACATCTTCAGGATATCCGCACGGAAATC
>JBAQWM010000003.1:0-1826 GCA_049298915.1 Steroidobacteraceae bacterium
CCGGAACGGAACGGCACGCCGAGACGGCGCGCGAGGGCTGCCATGATGTAGAGCACCAGCGCCGGCTCCGGCGTGCCGAAGGTCGGCGCGCCCGACTGCATCGACAGCGACGAGGCGAAGCTGCCGAAGACCATCGGCGCCCCGGGATTCAGCAATTGAATGCAGGTCCGCAGCACTCGGCGGCCCGCTCCAGTCGCTCCCGTCCCGGCGCTCGCCGTAGGCCCCGAACGAGGGCCGCACCAAGGCGCTGCCCGTGCTGCTCGTGAACAGCTCCGGAGAACCCAGATGATCCGAGTGCCAGTAGTAGGTGCTGTTGGTGCCGCTCGAGCGGCGCGTGTGGATCGCCGCCGTCCCGCTGCCACCCGCAATGTAGTGGCGATACTCGATCACCCCGCCCGGCAGCGTCACCTCAGCAGAACGCCTTCAACCACGCGAGCGATCGGGCGGTCTGACGTCGCATACGCATAATTGAGACCGTTGCCGTCTGCCAGAAGTAAAGCACAGCGCGATTCCTCGAACGCCTGCCGAAGCACCTCTGGAAAATCCTTCCCAAAATCCGTGGTATCAGACGTAGCGCCCGGCAGCCCGGCAAGAGTGAAGGCCGCTGGAGCATCTCGAAACAGCCAAATCTCATCGAAGCCGGAAAACATGCCTGCGTCAATCGCAGCATAGAGCTCCGACCCACGAATGCACACGTTTCCATCGATAATCGAGCACTTGATTCTGTGCGCCGCAAGCGCGCAATTCAAGTCATCGCAGTCATGAATGCTATCGATGCTCCTGACGATACACGTCGATCGATCTGACACATGCGGCCTCAAAGTCTTGAGTGCGGACCCAACGGCGCCGTCGTCAATCTTGCCGAAAACGATCGTTTCCATCGTGGTCATTCGCCTGGGTTGAGCGGACGCGGGGGTTGACGCTCTCGGCTAGGCTTCGACCAATCCCAATCGTGCGCATGGGGATCGCCCGCGCCTTGAGGATTGGCGCGCGTCGGATGATCGTGCCCAAAGTCATAGTCGGTCTTAGCCCTTCCGTCTGGCCCATAGTCACGGATGGTACCTTTTCCATCGCCCTTATCGACTGCCGCTGACGAGTTCGGCACACCACGCGGTGGTAGATCGCGCGACCGAGAACCTGATTTCCTCGCAACTCTCGACTCCTTGATGATATCGCCGATGCGCGCGGTGTTCTTGCCCCACGAACTCAGCCCGTCGCAGACCTTGCCCACCTCGCATACCAGGTCGGCCACGTCCCAGGCGCATTTCCCGAGCGCGCCGCCGGTACAGGCCGCGTAGGTGCCGCGGGCACTCTCGATCGAATCCAGCACCACCTCCTGAATGGCATTGTCCAGGATGTCCTGCCAGAACTGCCGGTCCACCACGGCATAGTTCCCAACCCCCAGGTCCTCTATTTCCCGCCCGCCCGGCGGGCTCCCGGGTTGCTGCTCGGACAGACCGCCCCGGGCCTCGCGCTGACGTGCCCACGCCTCGATCAGATACTCGTCGAGCAGCCAGAGGTAGTACGGGTCGAGGTCCCAGCGCCAGCCGTAGCGATACTGGCAGCGCAGCCCGATGTTGGCGATGCGCCACGGGCACAGCTGGCGCGGCCGCGGCTGACCTTGCGTGACGACGTCGGGCGGGGCCGCCTGAAACCCGCTCGGATCGATCAGCGTCAGCGGGTTGTTCCATACGTAAGAATATTTAGTTCGATTTCTGGGCCAGCCAATTCGATGTCGGGCATTCGCATGGCGAAGCCTCATATGCTGGCGCGGGGAATGTGCAACTCCCAGCATGCCGACGGATGCTACACAAGAGCAGCGAATG
>JBAQWM010000004.1:0-5212 GCA_049298915.1 Steroidobacteraceae bacterium
GTGCGGCACGTGCAGTACCCGGGGCCTGCGTCGCCGCCAGCTGCGATTCCGCCGCGATCGCCGGCGGCTCGGCATGCTGCATCTGCATCCGGCTCTGCAGGCGCCGCTGGCGTTCGGTCTCCTCGCGTTCGATCTCTTCCTCGGTGCGTACCTGCAGGCGTTGCAGCGTCGTCACGGTGTCACTGCGAATGCGGTCGAGCATCGCGGTGAAAAGCGCAAAGGCCTCGCGCTTGTATTCCTGCTTCGGATTCTTCTGCGCGTACGCACGCAGGTAGATGCCCTGTCGCAGGTAGTCCATGCCGGCGAGGTGCTCGCGCCAGTGCCCGTCGAGCTGCTGCAGCATCACTGCGCGCTCGAGGTGGCGCATGACAGGCTCGCCGACCTGCTGGATTTTCGCGTCATAGGCCGCCTCGATCGCCTCCAGGAGCCGCGCGGCGGCTTCCTCGCCGCGCCGGTCCTGGTTCTCGGCGAGCCAGGCAGCGAGATCGGTGCGCACCGCGAAATCGCGCTCGATGGCCTGTTCCAGTCCTGCGATATCCCATTGTTCCTCGACGCTCTCGGGCGGAATGTACTGGGATACCAGACCTTGCACGACTTCCGTGCGCACGTCGCGGATGACGCCCGCGATGTCGTCCGTGGCCATGATCTCGGTGCGCTGGCGATAGATCACCTTGCGCTGGTCATTGGCGACGTCGTCGTACTCAAGCAGGTTCTTGCGTGCATCGAAATTGTGCGATTCCACCTTGCGCTGGGCATTCTCGATCTGGCGCGACAGCATCCGGCTCTCGATGGCCTCGCCCTCGCGCATGCCCACGGTGCGCAACAACGACTTGGTGCGCTCGGGGTCGCCGAAAATACGCATCAGGTTGTCCTCGAGCGAAAGATAGAAGCGGCTCGAGCCGGGATCTCCCTGCCGCCCCGATCGCCCGCGCAGCTGGTTGTCGATGCGGCGCGATTCGTGGCGCTCGGTGCCGACAATGTGGAGCCCGCCCGCGGCGATGACATTCTCGTGCAGCTGCTTCCATTCGCCCTCCAGCTCGCGCGCGCGCGCTTCGAGCTGCGCCGGTTCGAGCGTCGCGTCCTTGCGCGCCTGCTCGATCTGTTTCTGCACATTGCCCCCGAGCACGATATCGGTGCCGCGGCCGGCCATGTTGGTCGCGATGGTCACGCTGCCGGGCCGCCCGGCCTGAGCGATGATCATCGCCTCGCGCTCGTGCTGCTTGGCGTTCAGGACCTGGTGCGCGATGCCGGTTTCGCGCAACAGCCCCGAAAGCAGCTCCGAAGTCTCGATTGATGCCGTGCCCACCAGGGCGGGCTGCCCGCGTTTCACGCAGTCGCGGATGTCCTCGATAATCGCAGCGAACTTGTCCTTCTGGTTCAGGTAGACGAGGTCCTGCTGGTCGATGCGGATCATCGGCTTGTGGGTCGGCACGACCACGACCTCGAGCCCGTAGATCTGCTGGAATTCAAAGGCCTCGGTATCCGCCGTACCGGTCATGCCGGCGAGTTTCTGGTACAGCCGGAAGTAGTTCTGGAAGGTGATCGACGCGATGGTCTGGTTTTCCTCGCGGATCTTCACGCGTTCCTTCGCTTCGACGGCCTGGTGCAGGCCGTCCGACCAGCGGCGGCCCGGCATCGTGCGGCCGGTGAATTCGTCGACGATGATGATCTCGCCGGCGCGCGAGATGTATTCGACGTCCTTGTGATACAGGACGTGCGCACGCAGTGCCGCATTCAGGTGGTGCATCAGCCGGATACTGGCCGGGTCATAAAGACTTTCGTCCGGGCGCAGCAATCCTGCCTGCTGCATCAACTGCTCCGCTTTCTCGAATCCCGACTCCGACAGGTGCACCTGGCGGGTCTTCTCGTCGGCGAAGAAATCCCCCTCCCCGTCTTCAGCCTGCTGGCGGCTGAAGCGCGGCACCAGTTCGTTGATCTTGATGTAGAGCTCGGTGCTTTCTTCAGCTGGGCCCGAAATGATCAGCGGCGTGCGCGCCTCATCGATCAGGATGGAATCCACCTCGTCGACGATCGCGTAATACTGCCCGCGCTGGACGCGGTCTTCGAGACGGAATGCCAGATTGTCGCGCAAGTAGTCGAATCCAAATTCGTTGTTCGTGCCATAGGTGACGTCGCAGGCGTAGGCTGCGCGTTTATCGGCCGGTGGCTGGCCACTGGTGATGACGCCGACCGTCAGACCCAGGAAACGGTAGATCGGCCCCATCCACTCGGCATCGCGCTGCGCGAGGTATTCGTTGACCGTCACGACGTGCACGCCATTGCCAGCCAGCGCATTCAGGTACACAGGAAGGGTCGCGACCAGTGTCTTGCCCTCGCCGGTGCGCATCTCGGCGATCTTGCCTTCGTGCAGCACCATGCCGCCGATCAGCTGCACGTCGAAGGGCCGCAACCCTACTGCACGCGTCGCGGCCTCGCGCACGGTCGCGAATGTCTCGGGCAGCAGGTCCGCCATCGATTCGCCCGCTGTCAGGCGCGCGCGCAGCTTCGCCGTCTGGGCCAGCAGCCCGGTGTCGGTCATCGCGCCGAGCGCATCCGCGAAGCTGTTTGCCTCCGCCACACGGCGTTCGTACTGACGCAGCAACCGCTGGTTACGGCTGCCGAAGATCCGCGTAAAGACTTTCCACACGCGCCTGGGACCTCGAGCCGGGAGGGTCAGCCGGGACGGGTTCCCGCTGGGGCTACCGGAAAAAACGGGTAGTTTACTACGACCCGGCCTCGGAAATTTCGTTCAGGCAGCGGGATTCAGCGCCGGACGAATGTCAGCGGATTGACCGGGCGGCCGTCACGGAGCACCTCGAAGTGCAGATGGGTTCCGGTCGAGCGGCCGCTGGAACCCATCAATGCGATCGGATCGCCGCGCTTCACGGTCTGCCCGGGTTTCACCAGGAGTTTTGCGTTGTGGGCATAACGCGTGACATAGCCGTTGCCATGCGTGACTTCGATCAGCCGGCCGTAACCGCCGTCGGCGCCCGCGTGACTGACTATGCCATCCGCGACCGCGAGCACCCTGGTGCCAGCGGTGCCCGCAAAATCGAGACCCGAATGGAATGCACTGCGGCCGTCGAAGGGGTCGGTGCGCTGCCCGTACAGCGAAGAAATATGGCCAGATTCCACCGGGCGACCACCCGGCACGATCTGCCGCGCGAGCTCTCGCGTCAGGATCAGGTTCTGCAGTGCGGTCAGCTGGCGGCCACGATCGTCGATCGCGGCATCCACCGAATCGAGCATGTCGACCAGTGACGGCACAACCGGGCCCTGGCCCGCCGCTTCTGCGCGCGGTCCGCCGACCGCAGGCGGGCGGTCGAAATCGAATTCGCCGCGATCGAGCTTGGCAATCTCGGTCAGGTGGCGGCCGAGCGCATCAAGGCGTATCAGCTGCGCCTGCATCTTGCCGACCCGCGTCGCCAGCGCCGCGATCTGGTCGTCGGCAGCCAGGCGGGTCTTTTCCAGCTGCGCGTTCTGGTCCGCGAGATCCTGGTTCCATCGCGCCAGCGTGAACTCGCCGAGCGGGTCACGGCTGCCGTAGCGGCTGCCCGCAATGAAGGCGCCGGCCAGCAGAGCCAGGAGCGCAGTAATGCCGATGGAAACCAGCAGCTTCGGCCAGCGAAAACCAGTCGCAGCGGCGGCCGAGACCTGGACTATGCGCGTCGTGCTCTGCAAGAATTCGCCGCCTCCCTGAAAACCGGCTGGCGCTTACGATGTCGTCGGGGCGCATGGCCGCTGGCGCATGCCATACTTGCCGGTCGCGGAACCCCGCGTGGGCTCCTAAACCGCCGCAAGGTGCCAAAAAAAGCCTTGAAACTCAAGTACTTTCGTTGTCTGGCATCCACCCGAGGCGCCGGTCCATGAAAAAACTGACGTCCGTCAGTGACTTGCTGGCGGGGGGCCAGGGCATGCTCAGGCGGCTCCGGGAGGGCGCGGTACAGGCAGATCGGACCCTCGCGGAGGTCAGGCGGCAACTGCCACCTGAACTTGCCCGGGAGGTCTGGGCTGCCGCCATGAGTGGCCCGACCCTGACCCTGCTGGTGCGTTCGGCGGCCTGGGGGACGCGTCTGCGTTACCAGGCACCGCGCCTCAGGGACGCGCTGGCGGGGGCACTCGGCGTTGCGATCGACCGTGTGGTCGTGAAGGTCCGCTCCGACCACGACTGATCAGGCCGTTGCAGTCGCGGTGCCGGTGTAGGAAATGGGCGCGGTGGCGGCATCGCGGAAGGTGACCTCCTCCCAGTTGCCGGCATCGGCCAGCAGCGCGCGCAACAGCCGGTTGTTCAGTGCGTGGCCGGACTTGTAGCCGCTGAATTCTCCGATCAGCGAATGGCCCAGCAGGTACAAATCGCCGATCGCGTCCAGGATCTTGTGGCGGACGAATTCATCCTCATAACGCAATCCGTCTTCATTCAGGATGCGGTAATCGTCGAGGACGATCGCGTTGTCGAGGGTTCCACCGAGCGCAAGATTGCGGGCCCGCAGATACTCGAGATCACGCATGAAGCCGAATGTCCGCGCGCGGCTGACTTCCCGCAGGAATGTCGTGGTCGAAAAATCCATCGTTGCGCGCTGCGAGTGGCGGCGAAAGACCGGGTGGTCGAATTCGATCTCGAAGTTCACACGGAATCCTTCGTGTGGATCGAAGCGCGCCCTCTTGTCGCCATCCTCGACCTCGACGCGGCGCCGCACCCGCACAAAGCGCTTCGCCGAATTCTGTTCCTCGATCCCGGCCGACTGGATCAGGAACACGAAGGGTCCTGCGCTGCCATCCATGATCGGCACTTCGCCCGCCGTCAGTTCAATGAAGCAGTTGTCGATGCCAAGGCCTGCAAGGGCGGACAGCAGGTGCTCGACGGTCGAGACGCCCGCGCTGCCCACCCCGAGCGTCGTACCCAGATTGGTTTCCGTCACATTGGTCGCGCGCGCCGCGATGTCCACCGGCGGCTCCAGATCGACGCGCCGGAATACGATGCCGGTATTCGGCGGCGCGGGCCGCAGCACCATCAGGACCTTGCGGCCCGTGTGCAGCCCAATGCCGCTCGCGCGTATTGAATTACCCAGGGTTCGCTGTAGTGCCATTGTTCGCCTTTGGGCTGGAATCTAGCATATCAACGGGTTCGACGGTCCGCCGGCCAGCGGAGAATGGCCGGCAGCCGTTGGCCCGGATGCCGGGCGGGGGCTCACGGATTCCGGAAGCGCGCGCC
>JBAQWM010000005.1:0-2011 GCA_049298915.1 Steroidobacteraceae bacterium
GTTGCAGGCCGCGCGCGCGCTCGGCGTCGATGTCGATTCCGTCTGCGGCGGGCGCGGAATCTGCGGGCGTTGCCAGGTGCTGATCGCCGAGGGCGAATTCGCGAAACACGGCGTGCGCTCGGGCACCGCGAGCGTGACAGCCGTGTCCGAGGTGGAACTGCGCTACGCCAGCCGGCGCGTGATGCTGCCCGGCCGCCGGTTGTCCTGCTCGACGGAACTGCTGCGCGACGTGGTCGTCGACGTGCCGCCCGAAAGCCAGGTCCATCGCCAGGTCGTGCGCAAGGACGCCGACGCCCGCGAGATCAGGCTCAATCCCGTCATCCGCCTGCATTTCGTCGAGGTGCGGGAGCCCGACATGCAGGATCCCTCCGGCGACCTGCGCCGGCTGATGGAAGCGCTCGAGCGGGAATGGCAGCTCACCGGCCTGGCCTGCGATCTCGCGGTCCTGCGCGAACTGCAGACGGCCCTGCGCAGGGGCCAGTGGAAGGCAACCGTCGCCGTGCACGACGGCAGGCAGATCATCGCCGTGTGGCCGGGATTCCACGACCGGGCCTTCGGCATGGCCGTCGACGTCGGTTCCACGACCGTCGCCGCGCACCTGTGCAACCTCCAGACCGGCCTGCTGGTGGCGGCCACCGGCGTGATGAATCCGCAGATCCGCTTCGGCGAGGACCTGATGAGCCGGGTGTCCTGGGCGATGATGAATCCCGGCGGCGCGCAGCAGATGACGGATGCGATTCGCGACGCGCTCTCGGCGCTCGCGGGCGAGCTTGCGCGCGCGGCCGGAATCGATCCGGTGGACATCCTCGAGCTGTCCCTGGTCGGCAACCCGATCATGCATCACCTGGTGCTCGGCATCGATCCGGTGGAACTGGGCGGCGCGCCGTTCGCGCTCGCGGTCGATCATTCGCTGACCCTGCGCGCCGCGTCGCTCGGTCTCGCCGTGCATCCCGACGCGCGCATCTACGTCCTGCCCTGCATCGCAGGTCATGTCGGCGCCGACGCGGCCGGGATGATCCTCGCCGAGCGGCCGGACCGGGGTGCGGAGATCACGCTGCTGGTCGATGTCGGCACCAACGCCGAGATCGTGCTCGGCAACCGCGATCGCCTGCTCGCCTGCTCGAGCCCCACCGGCCCCGCCTTCGAGGGCGCCCAGATCAGCTGCGGCCAGCGCGCGGCGCCCGGCGCGATCGAGCGCGTGCGCATCGATCCCGAGACGCTCGAGCCGCGCGTCAAGGTGATCGGCAGCGAGTTGTGGTCCAACGACCCGGCATTCGCCGTCGCTACGGCCGCCACCGGCGTCACCGGCGTGTGCGGCTCGGGCATCATCGAGGTCATCGCCGAGATGTACCTGGCCGGCATCATCAACCAGGACGGCGTCATCGACGGGCGGCTCGCACAGCGCAGCGCCCGCGTCGTCGCCGACGGCCGCACCTTCTCCTACGTGCTGCACCGCGGCGCCGTGCCGATGCAGATCACGCAGAACGACGTGCGCGCGATCCAGCTGGCGAAAGCCGCCCTGCACGCGGGCATCCGCCTGCTGATGGACCAGCTCGGCGTCGAGCGCGTGGACCGGATCCGCCTGGCCGGCGCCTTCGGCAGCCACATCGACCCGAAGTACGCGATGGTCCTCGGCATGATTCCGGACTGCGAGCTGGGTCAGGTCGCTGCGGTCGGCAATGCAGCCGGCGCCGGGGCGCGCATCGCGCTGCTCGATTCGACCGCGCGCACCGAGATCGAGGAGCTGGTGCGGCGCGTCGAGAAGATCGAGACCGCGATCGAGCCGCGCTTCCAGGCGCATTTCATCGACGCGATGGCGATTCCGCACAAGCGCGCCGCCTATCCGCAACTGCAAAAAGTCGTGAGCTTGCCGGCGCCGAAGGAATCGGCGGCGCAGGGCGCGACCCGCCGCCGGCGCGCGCCGCGCTAGACGTTGGAGTCCGCGAACGACGCCTTGCGCCGGTTCATGTAATCGAGCAGCGCCTCGTCGATGGCGGGATCGAGCGGCGGC
>JBAQWM010000006.1:0-4986 GCA_049298915.1 Steroidobacteraceae bacterium
GTTCAAGCCGAACATCTCGACCATGGTGGGCAGACTCTACTCGTCAGCTGATGAGCGTCGCGACTCGGGCTTCACCATCTTCTACATGGGCATCAACATCGGCGCGTTCATTGCGCCGATCATCACCGGCTGGCTGGCGAGTTCACTGTTCGGCACCGACGCCGCACCGGCCTACCAGTACGTTTTCGGCGCATCCGGCGTCGGCATGTTGATCAGCCTGATCTGGTTCTACTTCGGCCGGCGCCAGCTGCAGGGGATTGGCAGGCCGCCGGCGGAAGCGCCGGACCGCCAACGGGTGGTCTACGTGTTGATCGGTGCCTTGTGCGCGATTCCGCTGGTTTACTCGCTGCTTGCGCTGGGCGGCGAGACGCTGCAGTACGTGCTGACCGCACTGTTCGTCGGTCTGGCCGCGATGCTGATGGTCGAGGGCATCCGCGACGGCGCGGTGGCCCGCGACAAGACCATCGCGATGCTGATCATCTTCGCCTTCAATATCCTGTTCTGGATGTTCTACGAACAGGCCGGCAACTCGTTTACGTTCCTCGCAGACCAGATCGTCGACCGGGTTTTCGGTGGCTTCGTGTTCCCGACGGCCTGGTTTCAGTCGGTACCAGCGCTTGCAGTCATTGTGCTGGCGCCGGCTTTCGCCTGGATCTGGGTCTGGATGGCGAAGCGCAATGTAAACCCCTCGATTCCGCGCAAGTTCGGCCTCGGTTTGCTGTTCAATGGCCTGGCTTTCCTGTTGCTGATGTTTGCGCTCTCGAACCTGGTTAGCGACGGGGGCAAGATTCCGTTCTGGACCTTGTTCGCCGCGTACGTTATTCAGGTGCTGGGCGAACTCTGTTTGTCGCCGATCGGCCTGTCGATGGTGACCAAACTGGCACCGGTGCGGCTGGTCGGTCTCGGCATGGGCGGCTGGTTCCTGTCCACCGGCATCGGCAACAATCTCTCCGGCATCTTCGCCAGTGTGGTCAGCGGCGAGACCGGCATGACGACGACATCGGCACTGTCGGGCTACACCTTCGGCTTCTGGGCCCTGCTGGGTTCGGGAGCCGTGCTGGTCCTGATCGCACCCTTGATCCAGCGCTTGATGCACGGCGTGAAATGACGATTCTGGACCTTGCCATCGGCGGGGGAATTCGTGCCAGCGTGCGCTCGCACGCGGGCAATTCTTGTAGCCGAAGGGCGATTGCGCTGGCCGCTGACGCGGCGGGCTGCGGCCGCTGCGTGCCGAAAGTCAGGTCACGGACGGGGCAGGGCGGTTTCGGGGTGCGGGCAGGGGTATCGCGGCCGGCTGATGCCAGGCTCGCGCTCACCATAAGACCGGTTACGCAAACGCGGATCGGCCTGGACAGGTGGTTCTAATTTCCTGTCCGCCGACGACGAATTGCTGGAAGAGTATGATTTCAGCAAAGGCGTTCGCGGTAAATACGTCAACCGCTTCAAAGATTGAAATCACCCGGGAAAGTAAGAAGGTTCCTGCATGAATGGCAAGCCCGTCTCTGCATGGGGCGGGTTTTTGATTTCAGTCAAACGAATGTGGCGAATTGAATACAAGACAATGAAACAATCCATCATCCACGTCACATTGGTCGTGCGGGATTACGATGAAGCGATAGACTTTTACACAAAGAAACTTGACTTCACACTGGTCGAAGACACCTATCAACCCGAACAGGATAAACGCTGGGTCGTGGTCGCTCCGCCCGGGTCAATGGGGACGACGCTTCTGCTTGCACGCGCCTCGAAACCGGAGCAGGAGCCCTTTATCGGCAATCAAAGCGGTGGGCGGGTGTTTCTGTTCTTGAACACCGACGATTTTTGGAGGGACTATAACGAGATGCTTGCAAAGGGCATCAAGTTCGTTCGCGAACCCAAAGAACAGTCGTACGGAATGGTGGCTGTTTTTCAAGATTTATACGGCAACTTATGGGATCTGCTTCAATTGAATCAGGATCATCCGCTTTCAAGGAGAGATTAGTGGCGCAGGAATTTCTCGACGTGATTGACGAAGAAGATGCCGTTGTAAAGTCGAAGCCCCGCGACGAAGTCCACAGGCTCGGGCTTTGGCATCGAGGCGCGCACGTCCTCACTGTTTACGCCGGATGGGAAGCTAATCGTTGAACCGCCCGCCGCTGCAGTCCAGGCTGCTCTGAACTCGAAGCTGAAGGGCGATTGCGCTGGCCGCTGACGCGGCGGGCTTCGGCCGCTGCGTGCCGAAAGTCAGGTCACGGGCGGGGCAGGGCGGAATCGGGGTGCGGGCAGGGGTATCGCGGCCAGCATTTCCTCGACATCCCGAAAACTCAGGATAAACCGGAAATACAGCCATACTGCGTGCCGAATCACTTCAGGTGGAAACCGGTGCAGAAACCGGATTATCGTGGCGGGCAAGGACTTCGCAAGACCATGGCCGATATCTTCATTTCCTATGCCCAGAAGGACAGCGCTCACGTGCGGGCACTCGCCGCAGCACTCAAGACTCAGGGCTGGTCGGTTTGGTGGGATGAGGAGATCCGGGGCGGGGACGAATACGCCAAGCGCATACAACTAGCCTTGGAGAATGCGCGCCTTGTCATTGTCGTTTGGTCTGCCACTTCCGTCTGCTCCAATTGGGTCAAAGACGAAGCAGAGTTCGCCCGCGACCGTGGGATGCTTGTTCCAGTTTCCTTCGATGAAGTGTTGCCGCCGCTTGGGTTTCGTCAGTTTCAGTGTATGGACTTGTCGCAGTGGGACGGCCGCCTTCCCGCGCCGGAAAAGCTCGTTTCAACCATTGCCGCCCGCCTCGGAACCACGGCCGCGACAGTCGCGTCGGCGCCCCAATCCCGAGCCTCGCGTTGGCCCGCCTTCGGTCCAGTCTTAGTCACGGCGACGGCTGCCGCCGTTGGGATCTTGATCGCCGCCGGAATCTGGGTCTGGCACGAGGGACGCCAACCTCCGGGAACAAACCGGACTGGCGGGACCTACGAGCGAGAATCCGATACGCGGCCTGCTCCGGAAAAACAATCAGTGGCGGTGCTGCCCTTCGTCGCGTTCTCGGAGGGCAAGGATGACCGGTATTTTGCCGACGGCCTTTCCGAAGAAATCATCAACGCGCTGACGACGCTCCCTGAGCTCCTGGTGACGGCGCGTACGTCGTCCTTTCATTTCAAAGGCAAGGACGTGGCGATTCCGGAAATCGCCTCAATGCTCGGTGTGACGCATGTCGTTGAAGGCTCCGTTCGCCGCTCCGGAGACAGGGTTCGCATCACGGCGCAGCTCATTCGCGCCTCCGACGGGTTTCACCTTTGGTCGCAGACCTACGATCGCTCGATAAAAGACGAGTTCGGCGTGCAAACGCAGATTGCCGAAAGCGTTGCCAGAGCGATGGGCGTCCTCCTCGACGCCAAACAGCGCGCGCAGATGGCGGATGCCGGCGTACGCAATGTCGAAGCCTTCCTCGCGTACCAGCGCGGCATCGAGCTTTTCAACCGGGCACATAATGAAGGCCCTTTGATCCCGCTACTCGCAAGTGCAAACGTCGAGTTCGAAACGGCGATTGCGTTGTCGCCGGAGCTGGCGCAAGCGCATTTTCAGCACGCAGATTTGTACGCGCACTTTCTCGTCGACGAAGCGCCGGGGAAAGGTGCGGAATTGGCATTGCCGGGGGGAATCAGCGTCAAAGAGGCAGCCAAGCGTCTGGTTGAGGACCTGGATGCCGCTTATCGCTACGAAAAAGATGCCGGGCATCGCCGCGTGATCAAGGCGGTGCGTACGACCGTTTCAACGGATTGGCGAAGCCTGAAGGCGGAAATCGCTCAGGCCTATGCCTCCTGGGACAATTGCCGCTTTGGCCTCTGGCTTGACCAAACAGCCATTCTGTTCGGATTCGGCGAGCAGGTTCACGCGCATGATCTCGTTGGCACGCGGTGCGATCCGCTCGGCAGCAATTGGTACCGTGCGGCCGAGAGCGCCGTATGGCTCGGCCGCCCGCTGGAGGGTCTACAGCTCGCTGATCGCGCGGAGGCCCTGCAGGGACGGCACGCCTATGTTCTTCACGCGCGCGTGCTTGCCAATCTCGCTCTGGGGCGAATCGCCGAAGCAGAAACCATGCTCGCCGATGAGACCCTTCGCGGTTCTGATGTGCCCGAATTCATGCGGCTCCTCGAATTCCAGGTTCCCGCGGCTGCAGGCCGTGCCCCGGACTGGCAGCATCTGAAGCGCGGTCTGGAGCAGGATCCGGAGCGACTGTTGGTCGGGGCCGCCGTTTTCGGGGATCGCGATTCAGCCAACCGTGCGGCGGCTGCCATAGACAAGATGGCGCTGGGACCGATGATCCTCATACGAATCGCAGACCGGTGCGGCTGTGGCAAGCCGTTCGACCTTGAGGCGACCCCAAGGTTTGCGCATATTTTGCGCGAGTCAGATCTGCCTTGGGCGCCGCTTGCGCCCATCAAATATCCGTTGAAGACGTGGTGAACGAGAGAGCGAAGGCGTTTCCTGGGCTGCAACGCCGCCCTCATCGTCACCCTGACGGACCAACGCCCCGCCGGCAGGAACAGCTGACAGGCGCCGCTCTCGAAAGGAGGAAGACAGATGCAAGCATTACGCCGGCTGATGGGCCTCGTCACCGCTGCACCGCTGCTGGTGCTGGTCGCCACCGCGGCAGCACAGGATGCGAACATCCGGCAACCGGTCGTCGACCTCGAGCAATTGCTCGCCGCCGAACCGCTGGTGATCGCGCAGGCAGAGATCAGCCGGCCCAAGGCCAAGGGCGACATCACCTTGCGCGCCGAAGTCTCCTTCGGCGGGGCGCCGCCATTACGCGTGAAGTTGCGCAAGGCCGAACCCGGCGCAAACTCCTTCAACAACGTCCCGCGCTACGACCTGGCGGCTTACGAACTGCAAAAGTTTTTCCTCGACCCTGCCGAGTACGTGGTGCCGCCCACTACGCTGCGCATGGTGCCACTGGCGGACTTCGCTAAATATTCGCCCGGCGTCCGGCGCACG
>JBAQWM010000007.1:0-1567 GCA_049298915.1 Steroidobacteraceae bacterium
AGTCGCCAAACTTCGCCGTGACCGCGCCCGGCGGCACGCTTTCGAGCTGGAGCAGCGCCACGTCCGCGGCGGGATCGGAGGCGACGATGCGCGCGCGCACGATCACGCCGCCCGGGAACTCGACCGCCACCGCATCGGCGGCGTGCACAACATGCGCGGCAGTGACGACCTTGCCGTCGCCGCTCACGAGCACACCCGAGCCGGAACCCGCGACGTTGACGACCTTGCCGCCGGTTTCGCGCCCGATCGTGCGTCCGCTGGTGTGGACCACGACAACTGCCGGGCCGTCGCGCTTGAAGACCTGCGAAAGGGACTCGGGTTGCGAAGCGGCCAGGGCCGGCCCCGTCACCTGCACGATTAACAGCACGAATCCGACAAGTAGCTGCTTCATGATGCTTTGCTCCAGGGAATCGGTGTTCCAACCGCCAGGTGGGCGGACGCAAACCATTGCATGACGGCGGCCGCGTCCAGGCGAGTTCCGGCCAGACCCACATGACCGTCTGGCCGCAGCAGATAGAATGCCGGGCCCTTGATCGCCACACGCGCGAGTTCCGCGGCATTTTCGGCATCGTCCGGGATCTCGTGCACGGTGAGGAGTTCCGCGGGCACATTCAGCTCCCCGAGACTGGCACGCTGCCCGAAGACGAGCAGATTGAAACGTGTATCGTCGAGCTGCTGGAACAAATCCTCACGCGGGCCGTCCGCGCGGAAGCGCAGATGCAGCCAGGGAAAGCGATCGCCCGGCTGCGGTGCTTCTTTCGCCAGGCCACCGAGCGTCGTCGACATCGGGCTCTTGCGATAGGCGATGCCGGTCTGCGACAGCGCGCGGAACGCGATCCGACGCACCCTCTCGCGCGACATCGCAAACGCGGCGATATTCGGCATGATCCGGGTCCTGAAGAAGCTGCCGAGCCGGTTCTTCGACACGACCAGCTGGAACGCGCGGTCGGTGGTCCCGAGCAGGCGCTGTGCAACAGGCAGCCGCTCGGCTTCGTAGCTGTCGAGCAGGGCATCGCCGGCCTGGCCGGTCACGACGAGCGCCAGCTTCCAGCCGAGGTTGTAGGCATCCTGCAGGCCCGTGTTCATGCCCTGCGCCCCCATCGGGCTGTGCACGTGCGCAGCGTCGCCGAGCAGGAAGCAGCGCCCGTTGCGGAAACACTCCGTGACGCGGTGATGGATGCGATAGGTCGAGAACCAGGCGCAGGACTTGAACGCGATGTCTCCGCCTTCGCCGCGCAGCGACGGCAGGACATCCTCGAAGCTCAGGCCCTCCTTCGCACGCAGCTCCTGCGGCACGATGCCGATTACGCGCCAGCGATCCGTGCCGCGCATCGGGAAGTACAGATGGAACCCGTCGCGCCACATGTAAACGTTGAGTTCGCCCGCCACCATCGGGCCCGTGGCTTCGGTATCGGCGACGAAGAAGACGTGCTCGTACGGCGCCCCCGGAAAGCCGATGCCGTTCAGCTCGCGGACGCTGCTGCGCGCCCCGTCGCAGCCGGCGACGTAGCGCGCGGTCACGGTCCGGAGGTTGCCGTTGGGGTCGCACAGGCGTGCTTCCATGTGG
>JBAQWM010000008.1:0-1785 GCA_049298915.1 Steroidobacteraceae bacterium
CAAGGCGATGGAAATGGCGGCCGACGCCGGCTTCGAGGAGAAGGCCTTCTTCGAATACCACCTCTACACGCTCGGTCGCCCGGCGACCATCCCCAACAACTCGACCAAGCAGATCGAACTCTTCGACGCCGCGACCCGCGTCCCTGCCAAAAAGCAGCTTGTTTACTACGGGGCTGAGGGACTGGGCTACTACGGCGGCCTGATGCTCGAGAGGGAGATGGGCCCGAGCTCGAACACGAAGGTCGACGTGTGGCTGACACTCAGGAATGACAAGGCCTCGGGTCTCGGCATGCCGCTGCCCGCCGGCCGCATCCGCGTCTCGCAGCAGGACAAGGCGGACGGCAGCCTGGAATTCATCGGCGAGGACAAGATCGACCACACGGCCAAGGACGAGGATCTGCGCGTGAAACTCGGCACCGCCTTCGACGTGGTCGGCGAGCGGCGCCAGACCGACTTTACAGTGAACTCGAAAGGCCGCGTCATGGAAGAGGCCTTCGAGATCAAGGTGCGAAACCACAAGGAGCAGGCGGTCGATGTCATCGTGCGCGAAAATCTGTATCGCTGGAGCCAGTGGCAACTGCTGTCCCAGTCTGCGCCGTCGCAGAAGAAGGACGCGCGCACCATCGAGTTCCCGGTGCGGATTGCGGCGGACGGCGAGGCGATCGTGACTTACCGGGTTCGCTACAGCTGGTGAGATTCGAGCGTCAGCGGCGCGCCGACCGCGAGCGTCTCGCCCAGGCCTTCGACCAGGACGCAGTTCTGGCCGAAGATGACACCGCGCAGCTTGCGGTCGTGGCGATATGTATGCAGCGTGCGCAACGGTTCCTGGCGCGGATCGCGTGAACCATCTTTCTGGTCGGTCGTGGTCACCGAGCAGCGCGTGCAGAGCTTGACTCCGCGCAGCACGACTCTGCCGAAGCGGAATCCGGTCATGGCATCCTCCGCATGCGCGGCGACGCCCTCGATGACGACATTGGGCCGGAAGCGCTCCATCGGTATCGGCGCCGGCAGCCGGCGGTTGAGTTCCGCCAGCGATTCGCGCGAGATCATCAGCACCGGGTAGCCGTCGGTGAACGTGACGGGCTGCGGACGGGGCCCGACGAATTCAGGGTTTGCAAGCCGTGGCTGCTGTTCGTCGATGCGGATGAGCCGGAAACGGTCGCCGAGCACGGCGGCGAGCCATGCTGCAGCCTCATCGCCGGCGTCGATGCCGGGGCATTTCTCTTTCCAGATCTCGACCGTGCGCACAGCGCCGCCGGCGCGCGGGTCGATGAAGAGCGGCGGGTGACCGTCGGCAGCCAGTTCGAGCCGGCCATTCGCGATGGCGGTCGTGATGGTCGCGAGCTTCGGCTGCTCGCGCTGGGTCACGAACCGCTCCCTGGCGTCCACGACCATCCAGCGCCGGTCCCACTCGAGCCCGGTTGGCGTGACGCGCGCTTCCGCCAGGTCGATGCCGCGGCAGGACTTCACCGGATAGACATGCAGGCTTGCAATGCTTGCCATGCGCCAAGCTTAGCGCGAGTGGAGCAGGTGATAGCGCGGACCGCGACGAAACAGGGCCGCGAACGCGCCGAACATGCGCATCGCGGCTTCGGACGCGGGGCCGATATGGCGATGGGTGTCGGCATGCAGCTGGCGCGCGTGATCCGGTCCCTGGAGCGCCTCGAGTTCTGCGCGCCACGCCGGCACCGAAAGCCAGCGCGCGATCATGCGGTTGTCGACCTCCGGGTGAAACTGCAGGCCGTAGGCACTGCTGCCGTACCGAAAAGCCTGGTTGGCGCAGGT
>JBAQWM010000009.1:0-8303 GCA_049298915.1 Steroidobacteraceae bacterium
GGGCGCAGCTGCCTGGCGCAGCGCGCCGCCGCGGCGCGTCCGAACACGACCAGGTCGAGCAGCGAATTCGAGCCCAGGCGATTGGCACCGTGCACCGAGACACAGGCGGCCTCCCCGACCGCCATCAGCCCCGGCACGACCGCCTCCGGATCGCCATCGATGGCGGTGAGCACTTCCCCGTGGATATTGCTGGGTATGCCGCCCATGTTGTAGTGAACGGTGGGCAGAACCGGTATCGGCGCGCGCGCCACATCCACGCCGGCGAATATCCGCGCGGTCTCGGCGATGCCGGGCAGGCGCTTCTCGATCACGTCGGCGCCCAGGTGTTCGAGGTGCAGGAACAGATGGTCGCGCGCAGGACCGACGCCGCGCCCTTCGCGGATCTCGATCGTCATCGCGCGGCTGACCACGTCGCGCGAAGCGAGGTCCCTGGCATTCGGCGCATAGCGCTCCATGAAGCGCTCGCCCTCGGAATTCCTGAGGATGCCGCCCTCCCCGCGCACGCCCTCGGTGATCAGGCAGCCGGCCCCGTAGATACCGGTGGGATGAAACTGGACGAATTCCATGTCCTGCAGCGGCAGCCCCGCGCGCAGCACCATGCCGCCGCCGTCGCCGGTGCAGGTGTGCGCCGATGTGCAGGAAAAATACGTGCGGCCGTATCCGCCGGTCGCGAGTATCGTCGCCTGCGCCAGGAACCGGTGCAGCGTCCCGCTCGCCATGTCGAGCGCGAGAACCCCGCGGCATTCGCCCTGCTCCATCAGCAGGTCGATCGCGAAGAATTCGATGAAAAACCTGGCCTGATGCCGCAGGCACTGCTGGTAAAGGGTGTGCAGCATCGCGTGACCGGTCCGGTCGGCGGCGGCGCAGGTGCGCTGCGCGATACCCTTGCCGTAATCCGTGGTCATGCCGCCGAATGGCCGCTGGTAGATGCGCCCGTCCTCGGTGCGCGAGAATGGCAGCCCGAAGTGTTCGAGCTCGATGACGGCTGCCGGCGCTTCCTTGCACATGAACTCGATCGCGTCCTGGTCGCCGAGCCAGTCGGAACCCTTGATCGTGTCGTAGTAGTGGAAGCGCCAGTCGTCCTCCCCCATGTTGCCGAGCGCGGCGCTGATTCCGCCCTGCGCCGCGACCGTGTGACTGCGGGTCGGGAACACTTTCGTGATGCATGCCGTGGAAAGTCCCGCTTCGGCGAGCCCCATGGTCGCGCGCAATCCGGCACCGCCGGCGCCGATCACGATGACGTCGAACCGGTGTTCGGTCAGTGCGTAGGACTTCATGTGCCGCCCGCGGCCAGCATCCAGATCGACCAGCCGGCGGCGATCGCCGCCGCCCAGTGCATCAGCTGCAGCAGTCGCGCCGTCGGGGCATGCAGGCGGCCGGCGACGTAATCCTCGATCACCACCTGCACACCGAGCGCGGAATGCCACAGCGCAAACCACGAGAACAGCAGCAGCAGCAGCGCCTGCAGCGGCTCGGAGATCCAGGCAGTCACGGCCGCGTAGTCGAGGGCCGGGAGCGTCAGCAGCATGTAGAGAAACCAGCCACCGAGCGGCAACAGGGCGATCGCGCTCAGGCGCTGGTTGCGCCAGTGACGCCGGGCCTGCGGATCGGGCCGCTCGGTCCGCGTGCCGCCCGGAGCCGCCGCAGTCATGGCCAGGCCCCCCCGAAATAGTCCCAGGCACGCGCCAGCGTCAATGTAAACGCCACGGCGGTGAGCGCGACGATGGCCCAGCCACTTCTGACCGACGCCGTCCGGTCGAAACCGAAGCCCGCATCCCATGCCAGGTGCCGGAGCCCGTTGAACAGGTGATACCAGAATGCGCCCACCGCCGCGGCCAGCACCAGCCGGGCGGACAGGCCGGATAGCCAGCGGACTGCAGTCGCGTAGGCGTCCGGGCCACGCGCGGCCGCGACCAGCCACGCGACCAGCAGCAGGCTAGCGGCGGACAGCGCGAGACCCGAAATGCGGTGCAGCCCCGACAGCAGCATCGTGAAGACCAGCCGGTAGACCTGCAGGTGCGGGGACCGCGGCCGATCGTGGCTCGACAACTCAGACATGTCTGGGATTCGCTACGGAGGCTGGCGACACGGGCAAGGGCGCTTGCATCACGCGCCATTCTGCCAGACCGCGATCCGGCAGCCCAAGCCCGTTTGCCGCGCATTCGACGAGTTGCGCTGCGCTACGATAGTGGCGATGCCAAAGCCAAGCTGCGCCCTGCTGCCGTCCCTGTCGATTGTCGCGGTTTCCGGACGCGATGCTCGCAGCTTCCTGCAGGGACAACTGACGAATGACCTGCTCGGCTTCGAACGTCACCCGGGCCTGCTGGCCGCAACCTGCAATCGCGAAGGCCGGGTACTGGAAATTCTGCGTCTCGCCGCGCGCGCTGACAGCGTGCTGCTCCTGGTTCGCCAGTCGCTCGCATCGCAGATGATCGCGCGCCTCAGCCAGTATGTCCTGCGCGCCGCAGTCGCGATCGAGGACCGCAGCCGGGAGCTCGCGGTTGCCGGCCTGATCGGCCAGTTGCCGGCCGACTCCTGGTCGCCGGCAAGGGCCGCGACCGCGGGCGTCACATTGATGGTCGCGGGCGCGCGGCGGCTGCTGCTGGCAGCTCCGCCCGCGTCGCTGCAACTGATCCAGCAGGACTGCGCCACCGCTTCAGCCGAGGACTGGGATCGCGCCAGTATCGAGGCTGGCGAGGCGACCGTGTACCCGGAGACCGCGGGCAACTGGACGCCGCAGATGCTGAATCTGGATCTGCTGTCGGCGGTCAGCTTCACGAAGGGCTGCTATGTCGGCCAGGAAATCGTCGCGCGCACCCAGCATCTGGGCCGCATCAAGCGCCGGACGCTGCGCTTCATCGGGCCGGCCGGTGCCTCGTTCCAGCCCGGGCAGGCGCTCTACAGCGGCAGCGCCCAGGCCGCGCAGGTCGTCGCGGCGAGCGCCGGCCCCGGCGCCGTGGAACTGCTCGCGGTCACGGATCTGCGTTACTGCAGCGAACTGCTGGGAGCGCAAAGCGGGGGCTCCGAGCTGGTGCCGGCGGACCTGCCCTACTCGATCCCGGCGCTTGCTGCGCCAATCCAGGAAGACTGACGCCAGGGTCGGCGGCGGGCGCCGAGCGCGCTGCGGCAGTTGCTATTCCTGGAGTCGCCTGAGCTGCGGGAACAGCAGCACGTCCCGGATGCTCGGCGAATCCGTCAGCAGCATCACCAGCCGGTCGACACCGACGCCGAGACCCGCCGCCGGCGGCATGCCGTATTCGAGCGCGCGGATATAGTCGGAATCGTAGAACATCGCCTCCAGGTCTCCCGCCTGCTTGCGCAGTGCCTGCGCGCGGAAGCGCTCGGCCTGGTCCTCCGGGTCATTCAGTTCCGAGAACCCGTTTGCGAGCTCGCGGCCGTCCACGTAGAACTCGAATCGATCGGTGACGAACGGGTCGGATTCCCGCCGGCGCGCCAATGGCGACACTTCAGCCGGGTATGAATGAACGAATGTGGGCTGCTCGAGGCGCTGTTCACAGGTCTTGCCGAACAGCTCGATCTGCAGCCTGCCGGCGCCGTCGTCACTGGCGGCTGCAAGGTCGTGGCTGGCGCAGACTTCGCGCAGGTAGACGGGATCGCGCAGGCGCGCAGGGTCGAGACCCGGAATGGCGGCCAGGATCGCCTGCTCGACCGAAAGCCGGGCGAATGGCGTGCTGAAATTCAGCCGCCTGCCCTGGTAGAGGAGCTCGCGCGTTCCTGCTATTGCGTCGACCAGGCCCTGGACCATGCGCTCGACCAGGGCCATGAAGTCCTCGCAGTCCGCATAGGCCTGGTACAGCTCCAGCATCGTGAACTCGGGGTTGTGCTGGGTGGACAGGCCTTCATTGCGGAAATTGCGATTGATCTCGTAAACCCGCTCGAATCCCCCGACCAGCAGCCGCTTCAGATAGAGCTCCGGCGCGACCCGCAGGTACATGTCCTGCCCCAGTGCGTTGTGATGCGTCATGAACGGGCGCGCGACTGCGCCACCCGGCAGCGGCTGCATCATCGGCGTTTCGACCTCGAGATAATCGAGGGCATCCAGGAAATTGCGCAGGAAGCGCACGATCTGTGTCCTGGTCCTGAATGTGCGCTGCGCAGATTCATTGACGATCAGGTCCACATAGCGCTGCCGGTAGCGCGTTTCGGTGTCGGCGAGCCCGTGCCATTTCTCCGGCAGCGGGCGCAGCGACTTGACCAGGAGACGCACCGATTCGACGCGGACCGACAGCTCGCCGGCACGGGTCCGCATCAGCTGGCCCTGCGCACCGAGTATGTCCCCGACGTCCCAGCCCTTGAACTCGTCGTACCAGGCTCCGAGCGCCTGCGCCTGCAGATAAAGCTGGATCGGGCCGCTGCCGTCCTGCAGCTTCGCGAACGATGCCTTGCCCATGACGCGCTTGAACAGCATGCGGCCGGCCACCCGCACCCGCACCGGATTCGATGCCAGCCACTCGTCGCTGCGGTCACCGTAGGTCGCATGCAGGTCGTGAGCCAGCGCGTCGCGCCGGAAGTCGTTCGGGAAGGCGCCGCCTGACTCGCGCAGGCGAGCGAGTTTCGCGCGCCGCTCCGCGATCAGCGTGTTCTCGTCGGATTCCGCATGCTTGTCGTCCATCGCCACCAGGAGATCCTACAGCCCCAGCTTGAGGCTCGCTTCCATGAATGGGTCGAGATCGCCGTCCAGCACCGCCGTCGTATTGCCGGTCTCGTGACCGGTGCGCAAGTCCTTGATGCGCGACTGGTCGAGCACATAGGACCGGATCTGGTGGCCCCAGCCCACATCGGTCTTCTGGTCCTCGAGCACGCGCGCGGCCGCGTTGCGCTTGTTGACTTCGAGCTCGTACAGCTTCGCTTTCAGCATTTTCATCGCAGTCGCCCGATTCTTGTGCTGGCTGCGCTCCATCTGGCAGGCGACCACGATGCCGCTCGGCAGGTGGCGCAGGCGCACCGCGGAGTCCGTCTTGTTGACATGCTGGCCGCCGGCGCCGCTCGCGCGATAGGTATCCATCTCGATGTCGGCCGGGTTGACCTCGATATTGATCTCGTCGTCGATGACCGGCGACACGAATACGGATGCGAACGAGGTATGACGCCGGTTGCCGGAGTCGAAGGGCGATTTCCGCACCAGACGATGCACGCCGGTTTCGGTGCGCAGCCAGCCATAGGCGTAGGGTCCGTCGATCTCGATCGAGGCGCTCTTGATGCCGGCGACTTCGCCGGCGCTCTGGTCGATGACCTCGGGATGGAATCCGCGCGCATCCGCCCAGCGCAGGTACATGCGCAACAGCATCTGCGCCCAGTCCTGCGCCTCCGTGCCGCCGGCCCCGGCCTGGATATCGAGAAATGCCCCGCGCGCGTCCATCTCGCCGGGAAACATCCGCATCAGCTCGAGCTGCCGGACACGCTGCTCGAACGCGCGCGTCTCGCGATCCACCACCGCGAATCCCGCTTCGTCGCGCTCGCCTTCGACCAGCTCCAGGAGCTCGCCGGTCTCGGTCAGTCCGCGTCCGATCTGGTCGAGCTCGCCGATCGTGGACGCGAGCCTGGCGCGTTCACGGCCGAATTCCTGTGCCCGCTCCGGGTTGTTCCAGATCCCGGCGTTTCCCAGTTCGCGATCGAGTTCCTCGAGCCGTTCGCGCTTGCGGTCGTACTCAAAGGTACCCCCTCAGCGCCTGCAGGCGCTGCTGGAGGTCGTCGATGGATCGGCGTGTCGCTGCGGTTTCCATGCGGGCCAGATATTAACAGACGGTCAATCGCAGGATTGCAGGTATTCCGCCAGCATTTCCGCCCGCGCCGTGCCGCCAAAGCTCGTCGACTGCAGGCGGTATGCAAGCCGCACGCGCGCGCCCGCGGGCGGTCGCAGCGAGCCGTCCGCGTCGAAATGCCCGAATGCGATGGCTTCGACGGGAGGCGATGCCGGATGCGGCCGCAGCCAGAGTTTCAGATGCCGGTCGGCGAGCACGCGCGATTCGACCACCACGAATTCACCGTCGAACAGCGGCTCCGGAAAGGCCTGGCCCCAGGGTCCGCCCGCCTCGAGCGCGCGCGCAGTCTCGAGCGAGAGTTCGCCGGGGGCGAGCTCACCGTCGGTCTCCAGCACGCCCAGCATCTGGTCAGCGCTCAGGTGCCGGGCCACTTCGGATCCAAAGGCTTCCGTGAACTGCTGCAGCCGGTCCGCACGCAGGCTGAGACCGGCGGCCATCGCATGCCCGCCGAAGCGCTCGATCAGCCCCGGATGGCGCACGTCGATCGCCTCCAGCACATCGCGCACGTGCACACCCGCGACCGAGCGCGCGGAACCGCGCAGTTCGCCGTTGCCCGCAGGCGCGAATGCCACGACCGGTCGATGCACGCGATCCTTCATCCGGTTCGCCACCAGCCCGACGATGCCCGTGTGCCACCCGCGGTCGAAGAGCGCGAGACCGGCGGGCAGGCTGCCTTCCTGCAGCCGCAGCCGGCGGACGGCGGTGGTGGCCTCGTCCCGCATCCGCAATTCCATTTCGCGGCGCTCGCGATTCAGCCGGTCCAGTTGCTGCGCATAGGCGAGCGCCTCGCCCCAGTCCTCGGTCAGCAGGCACCGGATTCCGATCGCCATGTCGTCGATGCGGCCTGCCGCGTTCAGCCGCGGCGCGACCTGGTGGCCCAGGTGACGCGCCGTCAGCTCTTCCAGGCGGCAGCCGGCGACCTGCGCCAGCGCCATCAGTCCGGGTGCGGCCGCCCGGGCGCGCACGCGCTTCAGCCCTTCGAGGACCAGGATGCGGTTGTTGCGGTCGAGCGGCACGAGGTCCGCGACCGTGCCGAGCGCGACCAGGTCCAGCAGATCGGCGGCCGCCGGCAGTTTCAGGCCGCGCCGCTGCTCCAGCTCCCTGGTCACGGATGCCATCAGGTAGAAAGCGACGCCGACGCCGGCCAGCGCGCGGCTGCCGAAGCGCGCACCCGCGAGATTCGGATTCAGCATTGCCGCGCAGGCGGGCAGCGCCGGCCCCGGCAGGTGGTGATCGGTGACCAGCACCTGCATGCCGAGTGCGTGGGCAGCCTCGATGCCGGCGAATGCGGCGACGCCATTGTCCACCGTGATCAGGAGATCCGCCCGCTCGTCGGCGAGCTCCGCGACCAGCTCGGGGCTGAGACCATAGCCGTGACGCATGCGGTCCGGCACGCGGAAAACGGCGTGGGCTGCGCCGAGGCGCCGCAATTGCCGCAGCACGAGCGCGGTGCTGGTGGCGCCGTCCGCATCGAAATCGCCCACCACCAGGATGCGCGAGCCGCGCAGCAGATGCTCGACCAGCAACTCGGTGGCGGGCCCGATGCCATCGAGCGTCGACACCGGCAGGAGCTGGCGCAGCTCGAGATTCAGCTCGTCGGCGTGGCCGATGCCACGCGCGGCGTAGACTCGCCGCAGCACCGCATTCAGCGACACCGGCAGGGCATCGACGGCGCCCGGCGCTCGCCGCCTGATCGCGGGTGGCGGCCCGCGCGCTCCGGTATTAGGCTTCATCACCGGTCATGATAACGGTGCGCGTCACCGGCATTGGCCCTATTTGACCAGGCACGCGATGCAGATCTGCCGAGAAAATGGCGATGTCCCGAATGTGATCACCGCCTATGGAAATGGCGAGGTCCGGATGCGCGAGCGTGTGTTTCACTCGAGCCTGATCGCGACGCGCGACGTGGTGATCCCGGAATGGAAGCCGCCGCCGGTCGCACGACTCGCGATCGGCGATTTCGGCGAACTGCTCGAATATGCTCCGAAGATCGTGATACTCGGCACCGGGGCAGAGCACTGCATGCCGCCGCCGGAATTGTTTGCCGCATTCGCGGCGCACGGTATCGGCCTCGAGGTGATGGACACCGGCGCGGCCTGCCGCACCTACAATCTGCTGCTCGCCGATGCGCGGGAAGTTGCCGCCGCGCTCATCGTCTAGCGCCAGGTGTCAGCGCGACGGCAGTTGCTGCAGCGGATCGAGCGGCCGTCCGTCGAGACGGATTTCGAAATACAGCATCGGCTGCTGGCCGGCCGCGTAGCCCATGGCCGCGATCTCCTGGCCCGCGCGCACGGTCTCGCCTTCCTGGACCTTGAGCAGCGCATTGTGACCGTAGGCCGTGAGCCAGCCGCGCTCGTGGGTGATGATGATCAGCTGACCATAGCCGCGCAGACCGCTGCCGGTATAGACGACCCTGCCATCGGCAGCCGCGAACACCGGCTGATTCAGCTCACCGTCGATGCGCAGCCCCAGACCGCCGGAAGGCTGGGTAACGGTCCCGGCCACCCTGCCACCCTGCAC
>JBAQWM010000010.1:0-2046 GCA_049298915.1 Steroidobacteraceae bacterium
CATGGGCGCCGCGATGTTCGGGCAGTTCAAGCTGAACCCGACGCCACCCGACCCGATGCAGGCCAAGATTTTCGCGTTCATGCCGGTCGTGATGACGGTAATGTTCATGTGGTTTCCGGCCGGGCTCGTGTTGTACTGGCTCACGAATACGCTGCTGTCCATTGCCCAGCAGTGGAAAATCAATCGCGTGGTCGAGGCCGAAGACAGGAAACGACGCGCGTAAAATTTCCCCACCCGGCGGGCAAACGGAGGCGCGACGGCATGGATGAAAATCTGCTTGAAAATCCGTTGAGCCAGTGGCTGTACGTGGCCGGGGCCACATTCGGGCTCCTCGCAATCGCGGCGCTCGAGGAGACACCCGGGCGCAGCCCGGCCGCCAGAAGCCCCGATTGAGCGGGCACGAGGACACGATCGTGGCGGCAGCGACGCCGCCGGGGCGCGGAGGAATAGGCATCGTGCGGATTTCCGGTCCCGCGACCCGCGCGATAGCAGAAGCGATGCTGGGCCGTGTTCCGGAGCCGCGCCGGGCCGACGCAGCGGTGTTCGCGGATGCCGGCGGGCGCGCGATCGATACCGGCCTTGCGATATTTTTCCCGACACCGCGATCATTCACGGGCGAGGACGTGCTCGAGTTGCATGGGCACGGCGGCCCGGTCGTGATGGACCTGATCATCCGGCGTGCCGTCGAGCTCGGCGCCAGGCTGGCGCGGCCGGGCGAGTTCAGCGAGCGGGCCTTCCACAACGACAAGATCGACCTCGCGCAGGCAGAAGCGATCGCGGACCTGATCGGCGCGGGTTCCGCCGAGGCCGCACGGGCGGCGCTTGGTTCGCTCACGGGAGAATTCTCGCGCGAAGTGCGGGCGCTCGCTGCGGTGATCATGGACTTGCGCGCATACGTCGAGGCGGCGATCGACTTCCCGGATGAGGATGTGGAATTCCTGGACAGCCCGGAGGTGCGCAAACGCCTGGCCGATATTTCAATGCGCTTTGATCGCATCGGCCAGGCCGCGGGCCAGGGCCGCGCCTTGGCGGAGGGGCTGACGGTCGTGATCGCAGGGCGCCCGAATGCCGGCAAGTCGAGCCTGCTCAATGCGCTTGCGGGGCATGACGCGGCGATCGTGACCGCCATCCCGGGCACCACACGCGACCCACTGCGCGAACGCATCGTGATCGATGGCCTGCCGATTCATGTGATCGATACCGCAGGCCTGCGCGACAGCCAGGACCTCATTGAGGGTGAGGGGGTGCGCCGTGCGCGCGCAGAAATGCGCCGCGCCGACCTGGTGCTCTACATGATCGATTGCAGCGTCGGAGCTGCTCCGGGCGAGCTTGCGGCGATGGCGGAAAATTCTCCGGTCCAGCTGGTGTGGAACAAGATCGATATCGCTGCACCGCCGGCCGGTGGAGCCGCGATCGCCATTTCGGCGCTGACCGGCGCGGGCCTGCCGGAACTGCGTGAACGGCTCAAAGCCGCGGCCGGATACCGTGGCGGCGACGCCGGCAGCTATTCCGCGCGGCGCCGGCATCTCGAAGCGCTCGCGCGCGCCGAAGGACTCGTGCAGTCAGCCGCCACCCGGCTTGCCGAGCGCAGCGCGTTCGAGCTGGTTGCCGAGGAACTCCGTCTGGCCCATCAGGCGCTCGGCGAGATCACGGGCGAGGTCACGAGCGAAGCGCTGCTGGGCGCCATCTTCGCGGGCTTCTGCATCGGCAAATAGCGATGCTGGGGCCGCGAGCACAAGCCCTGGCATCACCGTGGATTTCATCGCGCAAGGCGAGTGTCGCGGGTCCGGCATTCTTCAAAATGCAGGCGCCGCCGGGTAGGCGTCCAGGACCGGGCCGAGCGCGCTCTTGAGCGGACCGAGCCAGGATTCGAAATGCTGCCAGTGATCGACCGCCTCGCGGTAGGCGGGCTGGCGAGACTGCTCGGGGCCGGTCGTCTGCGCGGCGCGCCTGTAGTCGTGCAAACGCAGGCAATCCGCCTCGAACGGCAGGCCGCAGTAGTCGAGCAGGCGGCGGATCTCGGCATCCGGATTCTCAATCATGTGT
>JBAQWM010000011.1:0-4869 GCA_049298915.1 Steroidobacteraceae bacterium
GCTCAAGGCCGCGGCCGGATACCGCGGCGGCGACGCGGGCGGGTATTCCGCGCGGCGCCGGCATCTCGATGCGCTCGCGCGCGCCGAAGGACTCGTGCAGTCAGCCGCGACCCGGCTTGCCGAGCGCAGCGCGTTCGAGCTGGTTGCCGAAGAGCTCCGTCTGGCCCATCAGGCGCTCGGCGAGATCACGGGCGAGGTCACGAGCGATGCGCTGCTGGGCGCCATCTTCGCGGGCTTCTGTATTGGCAAGTAGGCACGCCCGAGCTACGCACTGCGGGCCATTCTTCAAAATGCAGGCGCCGCCGGGTAGGCATCCAGCACCGGGCCGAGCGCGTTCTTGAGCGGACCGAGCCAGGATTCGAAATGCTGCCAGTGATCGACCGCCTCGCGGTAGGCGGGCTGGCGAGACTGCTCGGAGCCAGTCGTCCGCGCGGCGCGCCTGTAGTCGTGCAAACGCAGGCAATCCGCCTCGAACGGCAGGCCGCAGTAGTCGAGCAGGCGGCGGACCTCGGCATCCGGATTCTCGATCATGTGTTCATAGATGACGCGGTGGATCCGACCCGGCAGTGCTGCGTCGAAGTGCGCCATCAATTCAACGTAGTCGCGGTAATAGCGGCCAAGATCCTCCAGGCTGTAGCTGAAGGACTGGCCACGTGCGAAGTGCTGCCTGAAGGCGGAAAAACAGCAGCCGACCGGGTGGCGGCGCGCGTCGATGATCTTTGCCTTCGGCAGCATCAGATGGATGAGTCCGATATGCGCGAAGTTGCTGGGCATACGGTCGATGAAAAATGGCGCGCCGCTCCGGCGCTGGATGCGCGCCTGCTCGATGAAGCGTTCACCCAGGTCGCGGAATTCGGCTGCGCCGAGGGTTGCGAGCACTTCCGGGTACCTCGACCCCCCTGACCGCGCTTTTCTCTCGCCGAGTACGCGCGCGATAGAAATGACATCCGGCAGCTCCGTCGTGCGCTCGACTGCCGAATGGCTGGACAGGACCTGCTCGATCAGCGTCGAGCCGGAGTGCGGGAGGCCGACGATGAATATCGGATCCGGGGCGGCCGCCCCAAAGCCGCTGCGCTCCTGAAAGAAGGCCCTTGAAAACAAAGCCCTGGAGCGAGAAATCTGGCTGGTATTTTCTTCCGCGTCGTAATGGAACAACGCTCTCCGAAGCCGGTTGCCCTGCTCATAGTGCGAGAAGGCATCTGCCCAGGACCCCTGGTCCTCGAAGGCTTTGCCGATGGCAAAATGGAAGTGGTAACGGGCCGCCTGGCCGAGTTCGGCTCGCGCGAGTTCGGCCTGCATGGCCGGGATATCTTCCGGCGCGAAGCGGAAGGTTCTGACATTTGCGAGGCTCCACCAGGACTCGCCGAGTCCCGGCTTGAGTTCGATTGCGCGACGGTAGGCTGCGATTGAATCTTCGTGACGGCCGGCTGACTTCAGCGCGTGGCCATAGCTCATCCAGGCCCTGGGGTGCTGCGGGTATTGCGCGAGCACGCCCTCGTAGGTCGCGATGGCGCGGCCGTGCTCCCCGATACGCCCGAGGATCGTTGCAAGCAGATTGCGGTAGCTGGGATTGTCGGGTTCCTGCGCCAGCACCTGCTCGACTTCCGCGAGCGCCTGTGCTTCCTTGCCCTGGCGATTCAGCACCGCCGCGTAGTCGTACCGCGCAGCCGTGAAGGCTGGCGCGAGTTCCAGGCAGCGCGCGAGCAGCACTTCGGAATCTCCGAGGCGCCCGAGCCGCGCAACCACTTCAGCCAGCATGCGGATCGCCGCCACATCCGTCGGCTGCTGCTTGAGATGCGCGCGCAGCAGCTGCTCGGCCTGGGCGATGCGCTTGTCCACGAGCGCTGCGCCCGCCTCGAGCAGGCGCGGGTCGCGGGAGGCGAACTTGAGGTGGCGTGCAAACGCGCCATCCGCCCCCTCGGTATCGCCAAGCGCGCCGAGATGATCCGCGAGTGCGCGCCAGGCATCGCCGAAATCTGGCTTGAGTTCAACCACCTTGCGAAGCGCCGCCACCGCTTCGTCGCCGCGGCCGAGCGCCCCGAGCGCAAGCCCAAGCTCGTAGTGCACCGCCAGGGAACCGGGTTGCGAACGGGCCAGGGGCTGCAGGAGCGCGAGCGCACCCTTCAGGTCGTTGATGCGCCGACGGGCGGCGCCGAGCAGCAACTCGGCGGCCGGATGGCCGGGAACGGATTTCAGTATTTCCGCGGCCTGTTCAGCCGCGAGCGCAGGCTCGGAGCCCAGCAGGCGTTCGGCATCAGCGAGTGCAAGCTGCAGGGCGCCAACCGGTGCCTCAGGCCGATTCGGATTTGCAGTCACGGCGGCGGCGCGGCTCCGGCGATGACGGGAACCGGGTGACGCCAGCGCATCCAGAAATAGACCGGCACGCCGGCGGCGGCCAGCGCGATCGCCCACAGAAATGGCTCCTTGCCGACGCCGATGAACGCATATACCGCGAATGCCGCGCCGCCGATGCCGAACAGCAGGGCCTTGCGCGGCACCCGGCCTGGCTCGCGTCGCGATAGCCAGATCAGCCCGAGCGAGCAGCACAGGTAGACCGGCAGGTTGGCGGCAGTCGTGATGATGCTCAGGAATGTGAAGCCTGCGACCAGCGTCTCGCCGTAGTTCAGGAGCGCGACGCTGGTCGCGAGAATGCCGACCAGCAGCAATGCAGGCGCGGGCGCGCCAAAGCGATTGCTGCCCGCGAACATGGGCGGCAGCAGCTGCCGGGTGGCGAGCGTTCGGGTCAACTCCGCGACCACCAGCGTCCAGCCGTTCAGGCAACCGAGCCCGCTGATGATGACGAACAATGCCAGCCACCGACCCTGGCCGGCGCCAAGCAGGCGGTCGAGCACGTCGACGAACGGGGCATTGGAGGCAGCGAGCGTTTCCTGCGGCACCAGCAGCGTCGCGATGGCCGTGACGGCAACATAGATGCCGGCTGTCAGCAGGGTGCCGACCAGCGTCGCGCGCGGAATCGTCTTCTCGGGGTCGCGCACGCGGCCAGCCGGCACCGTCGCGGACTCGAGCCCCAGCATCGCGAACAGCGCGATCGTGGAGGCCGCCATCGTGGCGTGCAGCGTGATCGGCTGGCTTGGAACATGTTCGAGGTACGCGGCGGGCTCTGCGACCAGCATCCACAGGCCGAGCAGGATGACGAGGGCCAGCGGCACCAGCTTCAGCGCGGCCGTGAGCACCTGTACCCGGCCGCCGCTGCGGGCGCCAAACAGGTTGATGCCGACGAACAGCCAGACCAGGCCGGCGGCGATGAAAGCAGGCGGGAAGTGCGCGAGCGGCGGCACGACACTCGTCAGGTAGCCTGCTGCGCCGACCGCGAGGGCCGCATTGGCGATCCAGATGGAAACCCAATAACACCACAGCGCGGCGAAGGCGGCGCCCTCGCCAAGCGTCGCGCGGATGTATCCGAACGGGCCATCGGCTTCCGGCATGCGCCGCACCAGCATCACGAAGACGATCGCGAGCAGGGAGCAGCCAAAGACGGTCGCGGCCCAGCCGAGAAAGGCGTTGAAGCCGAGCGGCGCAAGAGACGCGGGCAGTACGAATATGCCCATGCCGATCATGTTGCCGACCACGAGCGCGGTACACATCCAGAAACCGAGCTGGCGTGTGTTCATGGGTGGCTCCTGGTGACCAATCGCCCTCCCTTCATGACAGCCTCGACCTTGCGCAGCAATTCGACATCGGCGAGCGGATCACCGCCCACCGCGATCATATCGGCGAACCTGCCCGGCGAAATCGAACCCAGGTCACGCTCCACGCCAAGGCACCGCGCCGCATGGATGGTCGCCGATCGTATGGCGTCGAGCGGGCTCAGCCCGTGGCGCACCAGATAGGCGAACTGCCTCGCATTCTGGCCGCGCGGGAATATCCCGGCATCGGTGCCGAAACCGATCCGCACCCCCGCCTGAACCGCATTGCGGAACGCCACGCGCTGGGTGCCGGTGGTTTCCCGGTTCTTGCGCAGGATCTCCGCGCTCCAGCCCTCCTGACCGCCGACTTCCTCGGTGTAATCGCCATTGTAGACATCCGCGATCAGCCAGCTGCCGTGGCGGCGCATCAGCTCGATGCCTTCGGCGTCGAGATAGGAAGCGTGCTCGATGCTGCGGACACCAGCACGCAGTTCCTCCTCGCTGAACTCGGGGGCCGAGGGCTTGGTTCCGGCGGTGAATACCGCGCCGTTCGCGATGATCTTGATGAAATCCGCGCTGCCGCCGAGGATTTCGCGAACGCGCTGGCGGACTTCATCCACGCTGTTGGCAACGCCGCGACGCATCTCGGCCGGTACCGCCACATCCGGCGCGAGACCGGTCACCTCGCCGCCACCGGCGCTGACGGTCAGGTAGGCGCCGGCGACGAACATGCGCGGGCCTTCGACCAGGCCGGCATTGATCGCATCGCGCAGCGCGACGTCAGTGAAGGCGCGGTAGACGCCGACGTCCCTGACGGTCGTGAACCCGGCATCAAGTGTTGCGCGGGCATGCGCGACACCGAGCAGGGCGTCTTCTGCCGCCGAGCTCAGGAGCGGAGAGGCGATATTGGCCGATGAAATGTCGCCGATGAGGTGGGTGTGCAGGTCGATGAGTCCTGGCAGCACCGTGTAGGCTGACCAGTCAACGACGCGCGCATCACCGCTTGCATCTCCTGCGCGGGGCCCGATCGAGGTGATCCTTCCGTCGTCGATGCGGATCGAGTGATTCTCGCGATAATGACCCCGCTCGACATCCAGCAAGCGGCCGGCGTGGACGATGACTGTCCCGGCCGCGACGAACGGCGCTGCGACGAGCAGCGCGGCGAGTAGCGGACAGGCGGTGGCGAGTTGCCGTATTTTCACCTTATGTTCTCGGTCAGCCC
>JBAQWM010000012.1:0-5862 GCA_049298915.1 Steroidobacteraceae bacterium
CGGCTAGAATCCCGTCCACATGCAGCGCCAGGCCAAACTCGCGATCGATCAGGCCGCCGGCGCCGCTTGCCGCCCGCTGGCCGATCGCATGCGCCCGCGTCAGTTGGCCGAGTTCGTGGGGCAAAACCATCTGCTGGGTCCGGGCCGACCGCTGAATCGGCTCCTGTCCGCCGGCATTGTGCATTCGATGGTGCTATGGGGCCCACCCGGCAGCGGCAAGACCACGCTGGCGCGGCTGGCGGCCACGAGCTGCAAAGCCGACTTCATCGCGTTGTCGGCGGTCATGGCCGGCGTGAAGGACATCCGCGATGCGGTTTCGCAGGCGCGCGCGGCGCGTGCATCGGACGGGAGGGCGACCGTGCTGTTCCTCGACGAGGTGCACCGCTTCAACAAGGGGCAACAGGACACATTCCTGCCATTTGTCGAGGACGGCACGCTCGTGTTCATCGGCGCGACCACCGAAAATCCGTCCTTCGAACTCAACTCCGCCTTGCTGTCGCGGGCCAGGGTGTACCTGCTGAAGCCGCTTGGCACCGATGATCTGCGGGCGCTGCTCGAGCGCGCGTTGGCGGATGGCGCATGCGGGCCAGGCGGCAGCGGCGTCACGGCGAGCCGCGAACCACTAGAGCTCATGGCCGATGCCGCGGATGGCGATGCGCGCCGGGCGCTCAATCTCCTCGAGCTCGCCGCCGATCTCGCGGCCGGCGATGCCACGAGCCGCGAAATCACGATCGATATCGTCCGCGAAGTCACGGCTGGCGGTTATCGTCGCTTCGACAAGCGCGGCGAGCTGTTCTATGACCAGATATCGGCGCTGCACAAGTCGGTCCGCGACAGCGACCCCGATGCCGCGTTGTACTGGCTCTGCCGCATGCTGGACGGTGGTTGCGACCCGGGATTCATCGCGCGTCGCATGGTGAGGATGGCCTGCGAGGACATCGGCAACGCGGATCCGCGCGCCCTGACGCTGGCACTTGCCGCGTGGGAGGCATTCGACCGCCTCGGCAGCCCGGAAGGAGAACTGGCGCTGGCCCAGGCCTGCGTGTTCATCGCCTGTGCGCCCAAGAGCAATGCCGTCTACAAGGCCTATGAATCGGCGCTGGACGATGCGCGCGCGCTCGGGACCCTGGAAGTCCCGCTGCAGCTGCGCAATGCGCCCACGCGATTGATGCAGGAGCTCGGCTATGGCCAGGGCTACCGCTACGCGCACGATGAACCCGGTGGCGTCGCCAGGGGCCAGCGGCATTTTCCCGACGGCATCGAGCCGCGCGTCTACTATCATCCGGCACCGCGTGGTCTCGAATTGCGCCTGCTCGAGGCCCGGAAGCGGAAGGACGATCATGCTTGACAGCCGGCAGCTGCGCGGGGATCCCGATGGCGTCGCCAGGAATCTGGCGCGGCGCGGCTACCGCTTCGATGTCGCGCGATTCTCCGGTCTCGAGAAGCGCCGCAAGGATGCGCAGCTTGCGGTCGACGCGCTGCGCAACGAGCGCAACAGCCGGTCGCGGAATATCGGCCAGGCCAAGGCGCAGGGGCAGGACATCGCGCCATTGCTCGCCGAGGTGGAGACACTCGGTGCGCGCCTGGAAGCGGCGGAACGCGAACTCGGCGCCCTGCAGGCGGAACTCGACGCGCTGCTGCTCGACCTGCCGAATCTGCTGCACGACAGCGTTCCCGACGGCAATGACGAATCCGCGAACCGGGAAATCCGCCGCCATGGCGAGCCGGGCCGCCTGGATTTCGAGATCCGCGACCATGTCGCGATCGCCGAAGGTCTCGACGGTCTCGATCTGGCCGCAGCGGGCCGGATCTCCGGCGCGCGATTCGCACTGCTGACCGGCGCGCTGGCGTCCCTGCATCGAGCGCTCGCGCAATTCATGCTCGAGCTGCACCGACGCGAACATGGCTATCGCGAGGCCTACGTTCCGTATCTGGTCTCGCGCGCGACGCTGACCGGCACCGGCCAGCTGCCGAAATTCGAGCAGGACCTTTTCAAGCTGGCCCGCGGCGCGGAAGATCCCGAACTGTTCCTGATACCGACTGCAGAAGTGCCGCTGACGAATCTCGCCGGCGACAGGATATTCGACGCTGCGCAGCTGCCGCTGAAGCTGGTGGCCCACACGCCGTGCTTCCGCTCCGAAGCCGGTTCCTACGGCAAGGACACGCGCGGCCTGATCCGCCAGCACCAGTTCGACAAGGTCGAGCTGGTGCAGATCGTGCGGCCGGCGGATTCCGGCCAGGCGCTCGAGGAGCTCACCGGCCACGCGGCGCGGGTGCTGGAACTGCTGGAATTGCCGCACCGGGTGGTTGCGCTCTGTGCGGGTGACATCGGCTTCAGCAGCGCGAAGACTTATGACCTCGAGGTCTGGCTGCCGGGGCAGGGCAAATACCGGGAGATCTCGTCCTGCAGCAACTGCGATGCATTCCAGGCCCGGCGCATGCTGGCGCGCTGGCGCAATCCCGAAACCGGCAAGCCGGAACCCGTGCATACGCTCAATGGCTCGGGCGTCGCGGTCGGCCGTGCCCTGGTCGCGGTGCTCGAGAATTACCAGCAGGCGGACGGCTCGGTGCTGGTGCCGGCCGTGCTGCGACCCTACCTCGCGGGACTCGAACGCATCGCGCCGCCGTGACCCAGGGCTGGAACCGCCGCGCGGCTAGTCGTCGCCAGCGGCGCCCAGCAGATGCAGCAGGCTCGTGAACAGGTTGAAGATGCTGACGAACAGGGTCACGGTCGCCAGGATGTAGTTCGTTTCGCCGCCATTCACGATCTCGCCGGTCTGGTAGAGGATCAGCCCCGCCATCAACAGGACGAACATCCCGGACACGGCCAGCGAAAGCGCCGGCATATTGAAGAATATGGCCCCAAGACCCAGCAGGAATGCAGTGAGGATTCCCACCGCCAGGAATCCGCCCATGAATGTGAAACTGCGGCCGGTCCGGACGACATAGGCGGAAAGTCCGACAAAGGTCAGCGCCGTGATGCCGAATGCGTTCATCACGACCGAATGGCCATTCGGGATGGCCTGCAGGTAGATGCTGATGATCGGGCCGAGCGTGTAGCCCATGAACCCGGTCAGCGCGAACACGAATACCAGACCCGTCGCGCTGTTGGCAGTCTTGTGGACCCCGTACAGCAGGCCGAAATAGCCGAGCAGCGTCAGCATCAGGCCCGGATGCGGCAGGCTGAACGCCATTGCGATGCCCGCCGTCACCGCGCTGAAGGCGAGCGTCGCCGACAGCAGCAGATAGGTGTTGCGCAGGACCTTGTTCGCAAAGAGCGCCGATTCGTGGATCGCTGACTGCTGCAGGACTATCGGGTCGCGTTGCATCGCTCGGGCCTCCTCGGCTATTCAGGTACAGGGACACATTATAGCCGATCAGGTTCCACGGGGCCCGGCGCGACTTGCCGGCGCAGGCCCCGCAGCCGACAATCCCCGCCGCACTGGATTCCGCCGGAGAGGTGGCAGAGCGGTTGAATGCACCGGTCTTGAAAACCGGCAGCCCTGTACGGGGCTCGTGAGTTCGAGTCTCACCCTCTCCGCCAATATTATGAATAACAGGACCGACCTCGAAGCTTCCGGTCTCGGCATGTCCGCGCAGGCGATGCAGGAACTTGCAGAGCGCGCCACGGAGCTGCTGGTCGCGCGAATCGCGGGACTGCGGGACGAGGCGCCCTGGCAGGGCGCGCCACGCGCGGTGCTGGAGCCATTGCTGCGCGAGGCTCCGCCTGAACAGGGGCGGCCGGCGCTTGCCGTGCTCGAGCGCGCCGTGCGTGATGTGCTGCCGGTCGCCGCGCGCGTGGATCACCCGCGCTTTTTCGCCTTTGTCCCGTCGGCGCCCACCTGGCCGGGCGTGGTCGCGGATTACCTGGCGGCGGGTTTCAATATTTTTCAGGGCACCTGGCTCGGTTCCGGCGGCCCGAGCCAGCTCGAACTTGTCGTCATCGACTGGTTCCGCGAGTGGATCGGGTATCCGGCCACCGGTGGCGGCCTGTTCACCTCGGGCGGCTCGGCGGCGATTCTGGACGCGCTGGTGGCAGCACGCGAGCACCAGGGCGCACCGGCGCGGCCCGCGATCTTCCTGAGCGACCAGAGCCACAGCGCGGTCGAGCGCGCGGCCCGCATCATCGGTTTGCGCCCGGATGCCATCGTAAAGGTCGCGTCGGACGGGATGTACAGGATGGAGACCGGCGCGCTCGCCGGTGCCGTGGCACAGGCACGCGATCGCGGGTTCACGCCGGTCGCGGTGTGCGCCAATGCCGGCACCACGAATACCGGCGCGATCGACCCGCTGCCCGGGATTGCAGCATTCTGCGCGCGCGAGAATATCTGGATGCACGTGGATGCCGCCTACGGCGGATTCGCCATGCTCTGCGAGCGGGGCAGGGCGATGCTGGATGGCATGCATCTGGCGGATTCCATCAGCCTGGACGCCCACAAGTGGCTGTTCCAGCCATTCGAGGCGGGCTGCCTGATGGTGCGCGATATCGCGACGCTCGAGCAGGCCTTCAGCATCCAGCCGGACTACCTTCAGGACACGCGGCTCGGGAAGCAGCAGGTCAATTTCGCCGACCGCGGATTGCAGCTGACGCGGTCATTTCGCGCGCTGAAAGTCTGGATGTCCATCCAGACCTTCGGCCTGGCGGCATTCCGCGAAGCGATCGCAGGGGGCATCGAACTGGCGGACCGGGCAGGAGACTACGTCCGGAATTCGCGCAGTCTCGAATTGCTGAGCCCGCCCTCGCTCGGCATCCTCTGTTTCCGCGTGCGGCCGCCGGATTCGCAGTTGTCCGACGCCAGGCTTGATCAGCTCAACGAACAGGTGCAGGCGGGCATCATCGGGGATGGCACCGCCATGCTTTCCTCCACCCGCCTGCGCGGGGTCTTTTCGCTGCGAATCTGCGTCATGTCCCACCAGACGACCTGGGAGGATTTGCGCGGGACACTCGCGGCCGTCGAGGAGGGTGGGCGCCAGCTCGGCGTAGCCTGAATGCCCGGCGCCGTCCGCTTTCCGCGCGCACCGCAGGGCCGGAGTATCATCGCGGCAGATGCGCAAGGAATACGCGAAGCTGCGCCGGCGTCCTTTGCTGGCGCCGGTCTGGCTGGCGGCGCTGGCGGCCGCCTTGTGCATCGCCTTTGCCGTCTGGCTGTTCGCGGCCGCTTCGACCACGACGATCATCGTGATGCGCCACGCGGAAAAAGCCGCGCTGCCCGCCGATGACCCGCCGCTGTCGCCAGCCGGTCAGGCGATGGCGGAGAATCTGGCCGAATTGTTTGGCCGGGCACCACCGGATTTCCGTATCCAGGCCATATTCGTCAGCGAGTTGCGCCGGACGCAGGACACGGCGCAGCCGCTTGCGAACCGCCTGGGCGTCCCCGTGATCGTGGTACCGGCCGCCGACGCAGAGCTCGTTGCCGAACGCGCGCTCGATGAATATCGCGGCGGTCGCGTGCTGATCGTCGGTCATTCAGACACCGTGCCGGAGATCGTCCGCAGGCTGTCCGGCCAGCCAGTGCCTGCCATGGTCGAAACGGAGTACGGAATCGTCTATTTCGTCGCGCTGCCCCGATTCAGCCGCCCGGTCGTGACACGCTTCGATCTGCCCTAGCGCGCGATTTCATGAGCCGGATCCATGGGATTCCGGGCCGCGAAATACCAGTTCCATGATGCTGTAGTTCGAGCGATGCATGCCGAGGCGCCCATACACTTCCAGGGCCCGCTCATTTCCGCGGTCCACGTACAGTCGAATTCCGCAGATGCGCGAATCGGCCCGGGAGTACGCCAGCAGATGGGCGAACAGCGCCTTGAAAGCGCCCGCGCCGCGGAATTCCGGCAGCACGTAGACTGACTGGATCCACAGCA
>JBAQWM010000013.1:0-3897 GCA_049298915.1 Steroidobacteraceae bacterium
GAAGGAGCTCGCGGCGATCCGCGTGCTGCCGGGCACGGCCGAAGGCGCGGACATGGGCCCGCTGGTGACACGCGAGCATCTCGACCGGGTGCTCGGCTATGTCGCAACCGGCGTACAGGAAGGTGCAAAGCTCGTCGTCGATGGCCGCAAGCACAGCGTCGCCGGCCACGAGCGCGGATTCTTCATGGGACCCGTGCTGTTCGACGCGGTCACGCCCGCGATGCGCATATACCGCGAGGAAATCTTCGGGCCGGTGCTGGTGGTCCTGCGCGTGCCCGATCTCGATGCGGCGCTCGAACTGGTCGAACGGCACGAGTACGGCAATGGCACGGCGATTTTCACGCGCGATGGCGGCGCAGCGCGCGAATTCTGCCGGCGCGTGTCCGCCGGCATGGTGGGCATCAACGTGCCGATTCCGGTGCCGATGGCATTCCACAGCTTTGGCGGCTGGAAGCGCTCGCTGTTCGGCCCGCTGCACATGCACGGACCGGATGGCGTACGCTTCTACACGCGACTGAAGACCGTGACCGCGCGCTGGCCGACCGGCTCCAGGGGCGCCGAATTCACGATGCCGACAATGAAGTGATGCTCGGGCTCATGATGCAGACGCCGCTCCTGATCACCGGGATCATGCGGCACGCGGAGCGGGTCAACGGCCGGACCGAAGTCGTTTCGGTCACGGCCCAGAATCCGCGCCACCGCTGCACGCTCTCCGACATATTCCGCCGCGCCCGCAAACTCGCGAATGCGTTGACCCGGGCCGGTGTGCAGCCCGGCGACCGCATCGGCACGATGGCCTGGAACGATCATCGTCATCTCGAGCTGTACTACGCGGTGTCCTGCATCGGCGCAGTCCTGCACACGGTCAACCCACGCCTGTATCCCGAGCAGATCACCTACATCATCAATCACGCCGGCGATCGCATGCTGTTCGCCGACCTGACGCTGATGCCGCTGGTCGAAAAGCTGAAGCCATCACTCGCCGCCGTCGAGCGCGTCATCGTGCTCGACAACGACAGCTACGAATCATTCATCGCGGACGAGCCCGAGACTTTCGAATGGCCCGCGCTGGATGAACGGACCGCGAGCGCGCTCTGCTACACCTCTGGCACGACCGGGAATCCGAAGGGCGTGCTGTTCGATCATCGTTCGACGGTACTGCACAGCTACGCGTCGGCGCTGGTGGATACGATGGGCTTCGGCCGGCGCGACACCGTGCTTGCCGTCGTGCCGATGTTTCACGCGAATGCCTGGGGTCTGCCATACAGCACGCCGATGGTCGGCGCCAGACTCGTGTTCCCGGGGCCGAAGATGGGCGACGGCGCGACGCTCGCCGCGCTGATCAGCGAGGAGAATGTGACGCTTGCCGCCGGTGTGCCGACAGTCTGGCAGCAGTTGCTCGCCTATACGCGCGAGCACGGCATCGTGCTCGAGTCGCTGCAACAGGTGCTGGTCGGCGGCTCGGCCTGCCCGCTTTCCATCATGAACGAATTCCGCGACCGCCATGGCGTATGGACGATCCACGCCTGGGGCATGACCGAGATGAGCCCGCTCGGCAGCACCAATTCCAGGCCGCCGGGTTACGAGCGGTTCAGCGCGGCCGAGCAGGACGCATTCCGCTCGCGCCCCGGCCGGCCTCCGTTCGGCGTCGAGATGAAGATCGTAGACGACGCGGGTCGCGAGCTGCCGTGGGACGGCAAGAGCTCCGGAATGCTGAAAGTGCGCGGCCCGTGGGTCTGCAGCGACTATTTCAGACTGGATGAAAAAAGCACGGCACACGACCAGGACGGATGGTTTGCGACCGGCGACGTTGCCAATCTGAGCGAAGACGGCACGCTGCAGATCACCGATCGCGCCAAGGACGTCATCAAGTCCGGCGGCGAATGGATCAGTTCAATCGATCTCGAATGCGTCGCCGCGGGCCACCCGAAATTGCTGCAGGCCGCCGTGATCGGCGTACCTCACCCGAAGTGGGACGAGCGGCCGCTACTGATCGCGGTGCCACGACCCGGCGAAGCGCCCACGCGCGAGGAGCTGCTCGGCTGGCTCGACGGTCGCGTCGCGAAATGGTGGATACCCGACGACGTCGTGTTCGTCGAGAAGATTCCCCTGACGGCGACCGGCAAGATCTCGAAGGTGGAACTGCGCCAGCGCTTCAAGGACTATCGATTCGCGGCCGGGCGCTAGGAGCGGCCCAGGAAACGCACGACGCCCTTGAACCCCAGGCAGGCGGCAGCCAATGTGGTCAGCCGCGCCTCATGTCGCTAACTGGACTGGTGCCGATGGAGGGAATCAACCTGCGGCACTCGTACAAATCATGTTGAGTCGGACGGTCTGAGATCAATTACTTCTTTCGTTGCCTTCCATTCGCTCGCCAATTTCTGCGCTTCGATCATTTGCTCTTGGGTCATCGTCTTTGCCAGAGACTCACGAGACGCGACGACACTCTTTCGAAATTCTTCGTTTTCGACGTTGGACTCGGCAAGCGCGAACCACATGTAGGCCTGTACGAGGTCCCTCGGCACGCCACTACCAAGAGCGTACAAACTTCCCATAACGCCTTGCGCGTCACCGTCGTCTTGCTGGGCCGCCCTCAGGTACCACTTGACCGCATTCAATTCATCCTTGGGGACCCCGGTACCGAACCAATACATACGGCCCAGGTTGTACTGCGCCACTGGCGAGCCCCGTTCGGCCGCCTGCTGATTCCATTTGACTGCCTCGGCGAGGTCCGCCGGCACCCCCCTGCCTCGTTCATACGACATGCCAACGGAAGCTTGAGCGTCGAGATGGCCTTGTTCCGCAGCTTTAAGAAACCACTTGAAAGCCTCAGCATCGTCCTGCGGTACGCTTTTGCCGGTACTGTAACGGATACCGAGGTTGTACTGCGCAACGCGGTGACCTCCTTCCGCAGCTTCACGAAACCAACGGAAAGCCTCATCTTCATTGGGCGGCACGCCGATTCCCTTGTTGTAAATCTGGCCTAAATTGACTTTAGCTTTCACGAAGCCTTGCGCGGCTGCTTTTTCGAACCAGCGGATGGCCGCTGGTCCGTCAACTACGGTACCCTGCCCCTGCATGTAGATGACACCAATGTTGAATTGCGCCCGCGCAAAGCCTTGCTTGGCAGCCTTGCGATACCACCGGTCGGCTTGCGCATAGTCGCGTGTCACGCCGCGCCCCAACGAATACCTTTCGCCAAGACTGCATTGCGCCTCCGAAAATCCCTGGGCGGCCGATTTCCGAATCCATGTGACAGCAACTTGCTCGTCCGGCTGTACGCCCTGTCCCTTGGAGTACATGGTGGCGAGCAGATATTGCGCACTGGGATTGCCCTTGTTCGCCAGGGCCCCAAGCAGCACGGCTGCGCGCTCATAGTCACCTCGCTGATACGCGTCGTTGGCGTCCGAAATTTCGCTTGCGGAAACCAGTCGAATAAGACCTAGCGACAACGCGAGAATCGCGATTACGTACCAAAGGGGGAATATGGTGCCGGTGGAGGGACTTGAACCCCCGACCTCTCGCTTACGAAGCGACTGCTCTACCAACTGAGCTACACCGGCGCTGGGGGCGCGAAGTATAGGCAAGGCGCCGCCGACGGGCAACGGTGCAAATCAGCGCCGGCGCCTTCGATACGCGCTGGCCGTCCCGCGCCGCGCTTGCGATCCGTTCGGGGTGCCGGGGCTGCCGGGTCCATGAGATTTCAATATACGCCCTGACGGAAATCCGCTCAAACACGGCGCAATTGCGGCGGGGAGCGCGTTCGGGACCGCGCTAGCCTCATCGCATGCCGCGCGGCTACACCCTGTTCGAGTTGCTGCTCGCCTTGACGCTGACGGCGGTCCTCGCAGCCATCGCCTATCCGGGATTCCGCGCCTGGCTGCTGGACAGCAGGCG
>JBAQWM010000014.1:0-4302 GCA_049298915.1 Steroidobacteraceae bacterium
ATATAGGCCTGCCCGGCGGCCTCGTGCGCGACAGCGAGGCGCCTCGCGAGCGTGTCGCTGATCGTGCTCAGGCAGACATGAATCAGGCCGGGCATGCCGCTCGTCAGGAGCCGGTCGCCATCGAACATCACGGCTGCGACGGCTGTGTCATCGGAAAGGACCGTTATGACGAGTTCCGCCTGGCAGGCCTCGCCCGCCGTGCGTACCACAACCGTCGTATCGGCCGGCAGGCTGTCGGTGCGGCCAGGCGTGCGATTCCAGGCGAGAACCTCGTGACCAGCGCGGGCAATCCGCCGCGCAATTGGCTGGCCCATCGTGCCGAGGCCGATCACGCCGACTTTCACGCCGATGTTTCTCCGTCCAGTCGTCTCAACGCGGTTCAGCGCCCGGATCCGGATCAGGCATCGGATAGGTCCGCGCTTCGTCTGGCGGCTGGGCTGGGGTCGATTCCGTCGCAGCCTGCGGGGCTTCGGCGGTCGTCTGCGTGGCGACGGTTATGACGCGGCCGACTTCAGCGACCAGCTCATCGGCAGGCGGGGGCGGTGCATTGGTCTGCGCCAGGATCGCAGTCGCGCTGTCCTCGCCGTCATAGAAACGCCGGTTGGCTTTCCTGCCGATGAAAATGCCGTTGCCTTCCAGCGAGACGCCGGCGAACAGGCCCTTGCTGCGCGAATAGGCATAGATCTCCGAATCAAATGTCAGGCTGGTCGACGCCATGGCGGTACGGCCGACCGGGCCGGCCGCGACTGCTGCATCGGCGCCGAGCGTCAACTTGCCGTCAGTGATGCCTTCGACGCTGCGTTTGGTAGTCAGGACCAGCACGATGTCGGCCACCTGGCCACCGACCTGGAAACCCCAGCTGCCGCCGCCGGAGCTCACGAAGACCGGGTTGCTCCAGCTGTGATCGGCCTTGCGCACCAGCAGGACGCCATTGCCGAAGCGCGCGCCGAAGCCCAGACCCACCTTTACATTGGCCGGCAGGATCACGATGCCCTCGGCACGGGTCAGCAGCTGATCCGGGATCCGGAGATCCGGCATGGCCTGCAGTTCGCGCAGCACGACCATTGAATTCTGGATGGTCGCTTCCTCGCGCGTGACGGCTGCCGCGGGTGCGCTGAATTGCGCACCGGCCAGGACAGAGGCAAGGATCAAGGCGGGAAATTTCATGTCATTGCTTCCTCGTGTGGGCCCGACCGGACTGACCGTGCCAATCATGACAGGTTCCCCGGCAGGCGTTCAGCGTTGCGCTAGTGTATCCATTGTGCGACGGCGGATCCGCGTGGCTCGACGGTGTCCCGCAGTATCGTGCAGACTGGCATGGTCATGATGCGCCGATTCGCAAGCGCGGTCACTACGCTCGTGGTCCTGATGCCAGCCGCGGTGCGGGCCGAATGGCACCAGCGTGAAGCGCCGATCATGGGCACGCGCATCGCGGTCGAGGTCTGGAACGCGGACGCCGCGCTGGCGGAGGCGGCGATCGATGCGGTGATGGCCGAAATGCATCGCATCGACGAGCTGATGTCCCATTACAGGCCGGAGAGCCAGTTGTCGCGGGTCAACCGTGAGGCCGCGATCGCGCCCGTCAAGGTGGACACCGAGCTGGCCGGGCTGATCGGGAAGGCGCTTGAGTTCTCGGAGCTGTCGGGAGGCGCCTTCGACATCACCTACGCCAGTGTCGGTTACCTTTATGACTACCGCGAACGGCGCCATCCGAGTGCAGCCCAGATCCAGGCGGCACTGCCTGCAATCAACTGGCGGCATGTGGTCGTCGACCATGAAGCCTCGACCGTCCGATTCCTGATGTCCGGCGTCAGGATCGACCTCGGAGGCATCGCGAAAGGCCATGCGGTGGATTCGTGCATCCGGATCCTGCGTGCGCGCGGTATCCGCAACGCCAGCGTCACCGCCGGTGGCGACAGCCGGCTGCTCGGCGACCGGCGCGGCAGACCCTGGATCGTCGGCATACGGCACCCGGACGACGCCGCTCGCGTGATCGCGCGTATCCCGCTCGAGGACGCCGCGATATCGACCTCAGGCGACTACGAGCGCTATTTCGACGAGGACGGGGTCCGTTATCATCACATCATCGACCCCCGGACCGGCCAGAGCCCGGTCGGCGTGCGCAGCGTCACGGTGGTCGGACCCGACGCGACGCTGACCGAGGGTCTGACCAAGAGCCTGTTCATCATGGGGCCGGAACGAGGCCTGGCGCTGATCGATGCCAGGGACGACGTGGACGCCGTCATAATCGGCAGCGATGGCCGCGTGTTCTATTCGAAGGGGCTTGCGCCTCTGGAAGGAAGCCGACCGGGGACTCCCTAGAACCAGCCCGAAAAGAAGAGCCGCAAGACATCGGCGTCGAAGCTGTAGGCGGGCTCGGTGCCCGGCGCCAGGCCGGGCTGGCGCAAGTCGCGGAAATCATCGTAGTCGAACCGCATCCGGTCGTATCTGAGATTGATCGCGGCTTTCTGCATGTGCCTGACTCTCGGGAGACTGAACTCGTAGCCGACTCCGAAGCCGAGCGTGTGACTCGACATCGTCGCAAGTTCCTTGTCACGCGCCAGGAAATTCTGCGCGTTCGCGCGCGGGAACAGGTCCGAATAGAAGTCCGCCGCGTCCTGCGTGTAATAACGGTAGTGGACATCGAATATCAGGCGCTCGCCCAGCGGATGGGTGTAGGCGACTTCGAAGGTGCTGGCGTCGACACCCCAGGTGTCGTTGTACCATCGATAATCGCCCTGCAATGCGGCGCGGTACGGCAGGAAATAGCGTGCACGCAGCGCCAGGGCGTTCCCTGTCCTGGTGGCCGGATAGCGTTCGGGCTCGTATGAATAGCCGCGCGCCGCGCCGGGGTCGGAATAACGCACCTGGCGGTAGGGATTGTTCAGGAACCCCTCTTCGGTCGTGGTCTCCCAGGACGCACCGAGGATCAGCTTCCTGCTGACGATCTGCGAGACGTCGATACCATATATCCAGCGGTCGATCCTGGCGCTGAATGCCGGATCGCCGCGGCGCGCCACGTCGTCCTTGCCGCGGCTGAATGCGAGGCGCACGGTCGTCAGGTCGCCGAACATGTCCTGGCTGATCGACAGGCTGGTCGTGTCGGCGTTGTAGTCGTTCTCGCTGCTGTTGCTGAAGCTGGCCGCATAAGTGACCTTGCCCCGCAGGTATTCGGCGCCAATACCGTACTGCGTGCGCTGCTCACTGTAGGGACTGGCCGTCGTCACGACGTCGATCGAGGCGGAAGACACCATGTCGACGTAATAACTTGCATTGACGGCGTACTTTTCGGCGAATTTCTTGCGTACCAGCAGCGAGGGGCCGTCGATCTCCACGCCGCCGCCGTCGTAATAGTGGTACATCAGGTCCGCGCGGTCTTCGGGCAGGACACCGGCGTTCGCCACGGCTGCGGACAACAGCCAGTACACGGCCAGCAAGGCCGGGGCGCGAACCGGGTGGGTCAATTGCATCCGCAGCCACCGCCGGTTGGGCCCGCGGCGCCACGCGCGCCCTCGCGCGACTCATATACATGGCGCATGTAGGACGATGAGACCGGGTCGCGGTCCCAGGCCATGATGGGGTCGGCGAGATGCTCGCGCTCGTAAGGCTTGACCCAGGGTTCGATGCGCGAACAGCCCGAGCAGGCCAGCAGTGCGAATGCCGCGAGCAGGATGCGTCGGGCGCTCACGACCGTTCCCGCAGCATCGCGCGGATCTGCGCGATATATTCGGCTTCATCGCCCGGCTTGTAGGCCCGGTGCTGCCAGCGAATGTGGCCCTTGCGGTCGACCAGTACGGTGGTCGGCATCGCGCTGACGCCATAGCTGCTGCTGACGCGATTGTCGGGGTCGAACAGGATCGGGAAGCTGACCGGCCGCATGCCGAGGAAGCGCTCGGCATCGGCCGGCTCGCTCTCGACATTGATCCCGACCATCTCGAGGCCCATCGGCCTGTAGATGCGGTAAATCTCGTCGAGAGCCGGAAACTCCTGGCGGCAGGGGGCGCACCAGCTGGCCCAGAAATTGATCATGACGACCGCGCCGCGCAGGCCGGCAAGCGACATCTCGCCGCCGGCGCGGCTGGCAAGCGTGAATTCCGGCGCGCGTGACGCATCGTCGCCGGCCAGCGCCGGCCATGAGCAGGCGAGCAGCCCGGTCAGCAGCAGGGCGATGCGCGGGTGGCGGCTGGGTGGCATCGGCTTTGGCCTCAGAAGAACGCGGTCAGCGAAAGCGTTGCTTCAAAATTGTGGGCGGTCTTGTTGCTGCCCAGGACATCGACTTCCGTCACGTGGTCACGGATATTC
>JBAQWM010000015.1:0-5883 GCA_049298915.1 Steroidobacteraceae bacterium
GCGAGCCACAGGGCGCCACGCGGCGTCGGCGCGAGCGCTACATTCGCCCGCAGGCCACCGACCCGTAATCCGGCCTCGGCACGGCGGCAAAGCGCCATGGCGCCGCCGAACAGACCGAGACTGCCCCGCACTTCCGCCAGCAGTGCAGCGGGTGCTTCGATGCTGACGGCGGGTGTGAACTGCAGCGCCCAGCGCGCCAGGCGATCCAGCAATGCGGCTTCCGCAGCCGGCCGGCGTTCGTGCAACTCGAGTCCCGGTGCAAGCGCGAGGGCTGCATCGGACCCCATGCCGGCGGCAACGCCCCGGCGCCCGGCCTGGTCGTTGCACGCGACCAGACGGCGGTGTGAATCATTCGCCTCGATGACGGCCGCCGCGCGGGCGCCTCCCGCCACCGGCAGCAGGGCCTCCAGAGGCAGCCGGGGAAAATGAGCAGCCAGCCATAATTCGCGCGCGACGACAGCGCTTGCGGCTCCACCGGCTGCCGGAGCCGGTGCCCGCCGAAATTCGGCCGGTACCGGCGTTGTCGTTGCCGGGCGCGCTTCGGACATGCGGGATATCTCAGTGGACCGGCAGACGGTCGATGCGCGAAGGGACGCCGCCGCGGCTCTTCAGGATCTCGATGTCGAGACCCTTTTCTCCTGCCGCCAGCAGCAGCCTGAGCGTCGCGGGCGAAGCCTCGCTGCGGTGACAGGGCGGCCGGAACAGGAAGCCGATGCTCTGTCCCTCGGCGGCTGCCAGCGAGAGGCGGCGCAAGGCCTGGTCGCCGACCGCAGCCGCCCAGCCGAGCACGGCAGCACAGGCACCGGAACGCAATGCCTGCTCCATCGCCCACAACAGGTCGAGCCCCGCCTGCGGCCTGATGACCAGTGTATGCGCGGGGTCGAGCCCGGCAGCGGCGAGCGCTGGTGCATAGGGCAGGTGTGGCGGACCCAGCCAGGCGATCCAGCGCGGCGCGGCCGTTCGGGCAGCGGACAAGGTGCGAAGCGCCGGCATCAGCAGGCGGATTTCGCCGACGCCTGCCGCTGGCACAAGTATTTCCACCAGCGAGGACTGCGGCCAGCCGCCACCGGGCAGGCGTTCATCGAGGCGGTGAAAGCCCGTCGGAACGGTCGCGGGCGCATCCACGATGCCGGCGCCGCGCCACAGCGCCGGGTGGCGCAGCAGTTCCGCGAGCGTGGCGCTCACTGCATGACATCCGGCCGGCTGCGCCGCAGGACGCCAACCACCACGCCTTCGATCGTCAATGACTGCTTGCGCAGGTCCACGCGGATCGGTTCGAACTCGGGATTCTCCGGCATCAGCCACACCACCGTGCCGTCCTGGCGATAGCGTTTGACTGTTACCTCGTTTTCGAGCCGCGCCACGATGATCTGCCGGTTACGGACATCGGGTGAGCGATGCACCGCGACCAGGTCGCCATCGAGGATGCCGACATCGCGCATGCTCATGCCGCTGACCCGCAGCAGGTAATGCGGGCGCGGGCTGAACAGCTGCGGATCGATCTGGAAGCGGCCTTCGATATACTCCTCGGCCAGGATGGGCCGTCCGGCGGCCACCCGGCCGATCAGCGGCAGGCCGAGTTGCTCGCGCAGCGCGTCCTTCAGCACGATACCCCGTGAAACGCCGGCGATCAGGGAAATGACACCCTTGCGCTGCAGGGCACGCAGGTGTTCCTCGGCGGCATTGGGAGAGCGGAAGCCGAGTGCCTCGGCGATCTCCGCCCGGGTTGGCGGCAATCCCTGGCCGGCAATGGATTCCTGGATGAATTCGAGAATCTGCCGCTGGCGCGGCGTGAGGTCTGTCATGGCACACCTGTACGAATGATCAGTTACTGTGATTATATACAGGCTGAAGCGGCTGGCAAGCACCGGCTGAGGGCATCCCGCCGAAATCCACGCCAGGCCCGGTCACGCAGCGCCTGCGGAATCACGCGTCGTCCTCAACCGGCTCGATACCCCGCTGGCGATACGACGACGAACCCATGCCCCGAGCTCGCAGCACGCCGCCTGAATCCGATTCCCGGGCGGATCATCGCGAGCACTTCGGCAACAACACGCAGGCAACCCAGGCATCGCGTCATTGCGAGCGCCGCCGGGAAATCGGAAATCTGGGCGCCGCGCAAGTCATCCACCTGCCACTGTCGCCGCGTGGCGACAGGGCATCCGTGCTTTAACAGAATCCACTGTTAAGTTACAATGTCCAATACAACCGCGCGGTCGGGTAAGGAACGCCGACCACTGTGCAGCCGCGAAAGCGGGTTGTTACGTTCCAAGCAACAAAGTGGAGAACAATCTCATGATCAACATCCTGAAGGTGGGCGTCGCTGCCGCCGTGATTGCGCTTGGCGCAGGCTGCACCGATCTGAAGCCCTTGCAGGCGGAAGTGGACTCGCTCAAGTCCCAGGTCTCCCGGCTGTCCGGTGACATGGACGGCGTGAAGTCCGCGGCGGATGGCGCGAGCCGTGCCGCAGCCGCCGCACAGCAGGCTGCCACCTCGGCGCAGAACTCGGCCAACCAGGCCCTGTCTGCGGCGCAGGCCGCACAGCAGTGCTGCGACGCGAACAGCGCGAAGATGGATCGCATGTTCGAAAAGTCGATGTCGAAGTAATCGACACGAGACTCTGACGATCAAGGGCCCCGCAGCGGCAGCGCTGCGGGGCTTTTTCTATTCAATTGGCAGTCGCCGACAGGCCCGCCGCGGTGCCCGCCCCTCGCACCGACACTGCAGCCGGCACGCCGCGCGAGGCGCGCCATGTCTTTTCTGCGCTCGCCCAGTCGATCGCGAGCGGCTGCGAGCGCGTGGCTTCGACGATCAGTCTGGTGAGGTCGGTCAGCGATGGGGGCTCGATGGTGTCCTCCTGCAGCGGGGGGTGGATCTCGATCAGCAGTTCGCCATCGTGCCAGCCCCATTTATAGGGCTGGTTGACGATCAGCACCGGGGTATTGACCGGCACCATTTCGAACAGGCGCTCGATGTCTTCAGGATAGAGCCGCATGCAGCCATGCGTGACCTGCATGCCGACACCGGCCGGGCGATTGGTGCCGTGGATCAGGTAAGCGCCGCCGGGGACGCCGAGCCGCAGTGCAAATTGTCCGAGCGGATTGTCGGGACCCGCTGGCACGACTGCCGGCAGCAGGTCACCACGGCGGGCGTGCTCCTCGCGCACCGAGGCTGGCGGTGTCCAGGTCGGATTCCTGACCTTGCTGACGACGCGCGTCGATCCGAGCGGCGTGTGCCAGTCCATTTTTCCGATGCTGACCGGGAAGGTCCAGACGACCCGTTGCTCGCCGGCTGCCGCCGGCGGAAACCAGTACAGGCGGTGTTCCGGCAGGTTGATCACGATGCCTGCACGCGGCGCCTGCGGCAGCAGCCGGCGCGTCGGCAGCAGAATCGAGGTGCCGGCGCCGGGCAGCCATGCGTCCACGCCCGGATTGGCATTGGTGATCTCCTCGTAGCCAAGACCATTCGCGCGCGCAACGTCGAGCAGCGTGTCATGCTGGTCCGTCGTCGCCACGCGCATTTCGCCGATCACATCGCTGCCGGCGGCCGGCAGCGGAAAACTCGCGGCATCGGCGCGCAGGCCGGGCACCGCCAGCAGCATGCCGGAGAGCAAATGCAGCGCCAGACTGCAGCGCGGAATCATGGTGGTATGGACCGCCACGGATGCCATCGGTTGCGCATCAGTAGCGAATCAGCGCCGAGCCCCAGGTGAAGCCGCCGCCGAAGGTTTCCAGCAGCAGGGTCTGGCCGCGATGGATCCGCCCGTCCCTGACGGCGGTGTCGAGCGCGAGTGGTATCGATGCCGCCGAGGTGTTGCCGTGATCCTGCACGGTCACGACGACCTTCTCCATCGGCAGCCCGAGCTTGTCGGCAGCGGACTGGATGATCCGCAGATTGGCCTGGTGCGGGATCAGCCAGTCGATCTGGCTGCGCTCCACACCGTTCTTGGCCAGCGTTTCATCGACCAGCCGCGACAGGGTGCGCACGGCGACCTTGAAAACTTCGTTGCCGAGCATCGTGATGCCGGCAGCTTCGCCACCGCGCAGCTTGTCGAATCCGATTCCCACCCCGTAGGGAAAATAGAGCAGGTCCTTGTAGCGTCCGTCCGAGTGCAGGTGGGTGCCGATGATGCCGGGCTCGTCAGCGGGCGTCAGCACGACGGCACCGGCGCCATCGCCGAACAGCACGGCAGTCGCGCGGTCCTTCCAGTCGGTGATGCGCGACAGGCATTCCACGCCGACCACCAGCGCGCATTTCGAGTCGCCGAGCCGGACGTACTTGTCGGCGATGGAAAGCGCGTAGATGAAGCCACTGCAGGCAGTCTCGAGCGAAAATGCGGGGCAGCCGTGAATGTCGAGACGCTGCTGCAACAGGGTCCCGGTATTCGGAAAAATCAGGTCCGGCGTGGTCGTTCCGACCACGATGAAATCCACGTCCGCAGGCGTCTGGCCGGCCGCCTTCAGCGCGCGCCGCGCGGCATGTTCGGCCATCGAGGAACAGGTTTCAGACTCGGCTGCGACGTGGCGTCGCTCGATGCCGGTACGCGTGCGGATCCACTCGTCGCTGGTGTCGACGAGCTTCTCGAGATCCGCGTTGGTCAGGATCTTTTCCGGCAGATAACTGCCGGTGCCTGCCACGCGCGAGTAATGGCTAACCACTGGCTTTCAGTTGCCCGGCCGCGGCCCGGATCATTCCTCGGCGGTCTCCTCGACCGGCATCTCGATCACCTTGCGGCCGCGATAGAAGCCGTCGCGGCTGATGCGATGACGCAAATGCGTCTCGCCGGTCGTGGGATCCTTCGACAATGCCGGCTTCGTGAGCCGGTCGTGCGAGCGATGCATGCCGCGCTTGGACGGGGACTTGCGGCTTTTTTGTACGGCCATGGATCATCATCTCCAGTTCAGTGTTTCAGCAGTTCCTTCAAGCGGGCGAATGGGCGCCGCATTTCCTGTGCTGCCGGCCCCATGCCGGCTTCGCGCGGATCCTGCGCTGCGCATTTTTCGCCGGCGCCGTGGATCGGGATCAGCGGCAGCGACAGCAGCAATTCATCCTCGACCAGTCCGGCCAGATCGACCCGGCGGGGATCGCCCTGGATCGACTCGTAATCCGCCGGAGCCCGGGTGTCCTCGCGCTCCACGAATGCAAGCTGCGAAGTGGACCGCAAGCTGCGGCGCATGGGCCCGAGACAACGCTGGCAGCTCAGCTGGGCTTCAGCCTGAACTTCGAGTTCCCCGGTCGGCACGCCGCCGCTGGTGCCGAGCGTCAAGCGCGCCAAAGCCACACCGTCGGTAGTCGCCAGCCGGTCCACCAGCCGGCGGAAGCCCGCCAGTGGGAATTCCCGCTCCACGACCGCAGCCGCCGCTGCCAGTCTCAACGTGTCGAGCGGCTCCTTCGAGGCCTGGGGCATGGGGGCGGTATGATAGTGAGGCCGGCATAGGGTGTCAAAAACTATCCCGTGCAAATCCTTGTTTTTTAAGCACTGAACCGATGCCTGCTGCACTGATACTTGCGTCCACATCGCCGTATCGCGCTGCGCTCCTGAAGCGCCTCGGCCTCCCATTTCGGGTCGCGGCGCCTGGTGTCGACGAGAAACCGGTAACCGGCGAAGCACCGAGGGCGCGCGCCGCCCGGCTCGCGCTCGCGAAAGCCAGGGCGGTCACTATTGCGCAGCCGGGGGCATGGGTGCTGGGCTCCGATCAGGTCGCGGACTGCGCGGGGCGGGTACTGGACAAGCCCGGTACCGCGCAGCGCTGCCGCGAGCAGCTCACATTCTGCAGCGGCCGGACGGTGACATTTTTCACCGCCGTCGCCCTCGCCCGCGGGCGGCCCGCCAGCGTCCGCCAGCATGTCGACCGCACCGTGGTCCGATTCCGGACACTCAGC
>JBAQWM010000016.1:0-3599 GCA_049298915.1 Steroidobacteraceae bacterium
GGCGGCGAAGCCAGCATCCTGGGCGGCGCCGACAGCAGCTCGCGCTTCATCGCGGATGCGCGGGATCCAGAGGCCTCGCTGCCTTCATTGCCGCTGCGGTCGCAGGCCGGCAACCGTTCGCCACTGGCCGGAATCGAGGACGACGTCGAGCTGAAGTTGAAGGGACTGGCGCATCGCGAACTGCTGGTAACGCCCAGTACGCGCCTGTCGGATGTCGCAGTCTATCTCGACGCCTGGAGGCGCAAGGTCGAGCAGGTGGGCACGATGCACTTCCCCGACGCCGCCCGCAATCGGGGCCTGAGCGGCAACCCGGTCATCGAAGTTGCGCTCGCCGCGGACGGCGTGCTGCTGAGTGCCCAGGTGCGGCGCAGCAGCGGCCACGCCGAACTCGACCATGCCGCAATTGCGATTCTCCGGCTCGCGACCCCGTTCGAAGCCTTCCCGGCGGTGGTAGCGGCCCGCCATGAAGTCCTGCGTTTCGCCTATGAGTGGCAGTTCGTCGGCGGCCGCCTCGCGGGCTCCGCAGTCCCCGTGCCGGCGCGCTGAATCGCATTAAGTAAGCCGGCGCGCATTCTTTGACCGCCGCCGGGCGGCGGCCGATACTAGTGTCATGGCAGGAGGCGCATATCTCAACAACCAGCTCCTGGTCGCGATGCCGTCGCTGCTGGATCCCAATTTCTCGCAAAGTGTCGCCCTGGTCTGTGAACATACCAGTCGCGGTGCGCTCGGCATCGTGATCAACCGGCCACTCGAGATGAAGATGTCCGAAGTGCTGGAACAGCTCGCCCTCACGAGCGACGACACGCGCCTGCGCGAGATGCCGGTGTTGCGCGGCGGGCCAGTCCAGAATGACCGCGGCTTCGTGCTGCATCGGCCCAGCCCGCAGGAGTGGGATTCGACACTGCCGGTTTCCGACACGCTGCACGTGACCACCTCGCGTGACGTACTGGCTGCGATGGCGCGCGGCGAAGGGCCGGCGCAAGCCGTGGTCGCACTCGGTTATGCGGGCTGGGATGCCGGGCAACTCGAAGAGGAAGTCCTGCAGAACGCCTGGCTGACGGTGCCTTGCGACGAATCACTGATATTCGAGTTGCCATTCGAGCAACGCTGGCAGGCAGCCGCGCGGCTGCTGGGGGTCGACCTGTCCCGTATCAGCCTCCAGGCGGGACGCGCCTGACGGATGCCCGCGCCGGCCACGCGCACGGTGCTTTCTTTCGACTACGGACTGCGGCGCATTGGCGTCGCGGTCGGGAATACCCTGACCGGAACCGCGGAAGCGCTCGCGACCATCGACGCTTTCGACGGCGCACCCGACTGGCACGCGATCGGGCGCTGCATCGCGGACTGGCGGCCGGCAGCGATCGTGGTCGGCGTTCCCTATAATATGGCCGGCCAGAACGACAGACTGACGACTGCTGCGCTGCAATTCGCCGACATGCTCGGCGAGCAGTACAAGATCGAGGTTCACCGGGTGGACGAAAGACTCTCGTCGCGCGAAGCGGAGGACGGCCTGCGCGAGCAGCGTCGCAGCGGCACCAGGACGCGTCGCGTGCGGCGTGGCGACGTGGATCGCGAGGCCGCGCGCATCCTGCTGCTGCAGTGGCTCCGGGCCCAGCGCGGCGAAGCGCTCCGATGACGCCACCGCTTCCCCAGCTCGATGCCAATGGCCGGCTGCGGCACCTGATCACGCTCGACGGGCTCCAGCCAGGGTTGTTGCTTGAATTGCTTGCGAGGGCTCGGGACTTCCTGCGCCAACCCGGACAATTGCCCCCGCGCGGAGACGACCTGCTCGGCTGGACAGTCGCAAATCTCTTTGCCGAGCCGTCGACGCGCACCCGCGCGTCATTCGAGCTCGCGGCGCTCCGGCTCGGCGCCGATACGGTCAATCTCGACGTGATGCTTTCCTCGCGCGTCAAGGGCGAGTCGATTGTCGACACGATCTACACGCTGGAGGCCATGCAAGTCGATGTCTTCGTGATCCGCGACGCGCAACCGGGCATCATCGAGTTCATCGCGCGGCATGTCGACGATCACGTCAGCGTCATATCCGGAGGCGAAGCGCACATCTCGCACCCGACCCAGGGCCTGCTGGACGCGCTGACCATCCAGCAGCACCGGAGCGATTTCGCCGATCTGACGGTCACGATCGTCGGCGACATCCGCCATTCGCGGGTTGCGCGCTCCGCCCATCGCGCACTTGCGACGCTCGGTGTCGCCGAGCTGCGCCTGGTCGCACCGCAGGAGATGATGCCGGAGCCGCACGAGTTCGAGGGCGCCCGACGCTTTTCGTCCTTTGACGAGGGCATTGCCGGCGCCGATGTCGTCATGATGCTTCGCATCCAGCGCGAGCGCATCACCGAGTCGGTGCCGCTCGACATCGGCCGCTACCACGAACTCTATGGCCTCACCGCCGCGCGGCTGGCGCGGGCGAGGCCACAGGCCATCGTCCTGCATCCGGGCCCGATGAATCGCGGTGTCGAGATCACGTCGGAAGTCGCCGACGGGCCGCAATCGATGATTCGCCGCCAGGTGGCGAATGGCGTCGCGGTCAGGATGGCGGTGCTGGCGCACATCGCGCAAGCCCGCCGCGGACGCGCATCGTGAGCGCCGCGGCCAGACCGCACCGCGGCACGATCTTCCTCGAGCAGGCCGACGTCGTCGGTCAGCAGGCGTTCGAGGGCGGGCAGTTCGTATTGCGCCTGCGCGCGCCGAAGTGCGCGGCGACCGCGACGCCAGGGAGCTTTGTCCACCTGAACTGCGGGCCGGGCGTGCCGATGCGCCGGCCGCTGTCGATCATGCGGGCTTCTGCCGCCGGTGGCTGGATCGAGCTGCTCTACAAGATTGTCGGCCACGGACTCGCCGAACTCGCGCTGCGCCAGCCCGGCGATACCCTTTCCTGCCTTGGCCCGATCGGCAGCGGCTTTGCGGTTCACGCCGACCGGCCGCGCACGCTGATGATCGGCGGCGGTGTCGGTATCCCGCCGCTGGTGTTTCTCGCCGAGACGCTGGCTGCAACCCGCGGTGGCGGATGGAAGCCGCTGCTGCTGATGGGCTCCGAACTGCCATTTCCGTTCCAGACCACCGCCGCCTCGATCGATGTGGCGGGCGTGCCGCCGGGTGCAACGGCCTGCATGGCGAAGCTCGAGGAGCAGGGCGTGCCGAATCGGCTCGCGAGTCGCGCGGGATTGCCCGGTTGCCACGCGGGTCTGGTGACGGATCTCGCCGAGGCCTGGCTTGCGGGTCTGGCGCCTGCGCGCCTCGCCGAAGTCGAGGTCTTCGCCTGCGGCCCCGAAGCGATGCTGCGCGCCACCACGACACTTGCCCGCCGCTACGCCCTGCCCTGCCAGGTCTCGCTCGAGGAGAACATGGCCTGCGCCGTGGGCGGCTGCGCCGGCTGCACGGTGCTGGTCCGGACACCGGAGGGACCCGCCATGAAACGCGTCTGCGTGGACGGGCCCGTCTTCGACGCCGCCACCGTCTTCACCACCTGACCAGGCCCGGATGCAGCACGCGGGCGGGATCCGACCGCGCGACGGCGAGCGGCAGGCTCGGCCCGGCGGGGAAAGTTCCGAGTAAGCGAATAAGTTCGGGCTGAGCGA
>JBAQWM010000017.1:0-3582 GCA_049298915.1 Steroidobacteraceae bacterium
GCTCATCCGGCATTGCTGAAAGACGTGGTCACGACGCCGGCCGGCTGCACGATCGACGGCTTGCTGGAGCTGGAGGAAGGCAAATTGCGCGTTACGCTCATCAAGGCTGTCGTCAAGGCCGCCGAACGCGCCCGCGAACTGGTGCTGACGCAGACAGGGAACACGGCACAGTGAGCTGCGGTCGTTGGAGCAGCTTTGCTGCGTGCATGTTGCTCGCCACGCGCGCAATGCCTGCTGCAGCGGAGGACCCCGAGAATATTCCGGTCACGGAGCTGCACCCGAGCCACCTGGGAATCACGATCGAAGCGCCGGGCATCGAGGACTGGCTCGTCACCGAGAAGCGCGGGAAGGAAGGCTGGCACATCTGGTACCGGACCTGGGGAGACGACGATTCAACGAGCGTCGTGACCTTCAGGACCGACCGCTATCCCGCCGGCGGGTTCGCGAGGGAACACGGCAGTCTCGGTGAACTGGCACGCTCCGTGCTGGCGGCAAGCCGCTCGCCTGACAATATTTTCTTCAGGGAGAAAAGCGCCGAATTGAAGCGCAGGGACATGTATGGCGTCGAAGCCCACCATATCCGTATCGTCGTGGAGGAACGCAACAACCGGCAGTTTCCCGGCACGGCGCTGATCCTCGAAAAATCCCAGCTGTTGATGCTTCATCCGCACAACCCGGACCAGCTCATCTCGGTCAGCGCGGACACGCGCTACCGGCTCGAGCGCGATCGGGAGAACGCGGACGAGTTGCTGTCCGACTTCATGGAGACGATGGAGTTTCAATGAGCTGCGTGCCGCGGATCGGCTAAAATGGCCGGCGAGGCGTGTTCTACCTTGCCAACTCAGGCGCCGCAGGAGACTTCATGAAACTCAACACCAGATCGGTCACGGCCACGCTCAACAAGATCATGGAGTACGAACTCGCCGGCACGGTACGCTACTCACACTACTCGCTGATGGCCTTCGGCTATGGCCGCATCCCGATCGTCAGCTGGCTGCGGGGTCAGGCGACCGAGTCGCTGACCCATGCCCAGCAGGCGGGCGAGATGATCACCCATCTGGGCGAGCACCCGTCGCTCGGCATCGGCCCGCTGCTCGAGACGCACAAGCACGACATCGGCGACATCCTGCGCGAGTCCATGCAGCACGAGCGCGAGACGCTCGCGCTTTACTACAAGCTCCTGAAGCTGGTCGAAGGCAAGTCGGTGATGCTGGAGGAATACGCGCGCGGGATGATCAGTACCGAGGAGCAACATCTGGGCGAAGTCGACAAGATGCTGCGCAAGCCCGGCGACATCGGAAAGTTCCGCTCCTGAGATTCCCCGGGCCGACATCGGCCCGGGGTTCCTGTCAGCCGCAATCCTCGATTACCTGCGCGTGAAGCTGATTCGCGCCACCGGCACCTTGCGGCCGGCCTGCGTGAACTGCGCTGCGCTGGAGATGGTCGTCGCCTTCTTCGGATTGGTATCGCGGTCGTCGGCCGTATAAGTCGTGCCGTCGTCGCCGCCCGAGTCGTAGGCATAAACGTCGAGCGTCTTCGCTACCACCCAGCCATCGCTTTCCATCAGATTGACATTGCCGATGCCTGCGAACCAGTCCGGACTCGGCGCGATCATCGCGACCGCGGAGACCATCGGGTTCCTGGCGTCCACGGTGACCGTGAACTTCACCGGATTGCCGAGATCCTTGATGCCAGCGGTCTCGAACAGCGCACCAGCACTGCCCTTCCCGATTGCCGCCTTGATCTCGGCATCGAGCGGATCGTGCTTGCCCGTTTCCGACAGGCGCTCGAGGCCCGGGCTCGGCATCCTGCCGACCTTGAACAGCTCATAACCTGCGCCGTGGCTGGTGCCGATGATGCCCGAGAAATGCGGGCTGCTCAGCAAGCCCGACTGCGGGTAGTCGACCGGGTGGGACTTCGCGGTCCAGGCTGGCGTGAATGTGACCTCGTATACCGCGCTTTCGGCGGCCTGTGCCGCGAACGGGGCGGAGGCAATTGCGGCAAGCGCCGCGAGTGGAATGAACCGGGGACGGATACGCATTGCAGACTCCTTATTGAGTGAGTTGGTTGATATCAAAGATGAGCGTGCCGCCGGCATGCGCGGCGATGACTGCATGCCGGTCGGTGAGCGCGACACCGGTCGCGAGGCTCCGTGCCGGCAGGCGGCTGGAACGAAGGAGCGTAGGGGCCGCGGGATCGGCAAGATCCACGAGCACGAGTTCAGGTGAGGGATCGCTGCCGACCACGGCCGCGAGACCGGGGCGCGCGTCCACATTCACTGGCAGCGCGCCTGCCTGTAGTGTCGCGACCCGCTGCGGCTGTGCAGGATCGGCGATGTCGAGGACCTGCAGTCCAGCGGCGGAGGCGATCAAGAGCAGCCTGCCGGTGCTGGCCATTTCGATCGGGAAACTGGCAGGTCGCGCGCCGCCCGGCGTGAATCCATAGGTGTCGAGCGGCAGGCGCGCGAGCTCGCGCATCGCGAGTGGCTCGGCGCTCAGTTCGAGCACCACCAGGCTGAAGTCCGGGCCCTGATCGTGGACGGAAACGTAGGCGTAGCGCCCGTCGGCGCTGAGAAGCACGTCAGGCTGGCCGCGGCCGAGATCGGCAGTCGCGAGGTCGGTGGAGAGTCTGCCTTCGGCTAGATAGCGGCGCAGCGACAGCAATGACGTGCCGCCCGACACGACCACGAGCCCGCCGCCGGCGGAAACGCCGGAGAACGGACCGACTTCCACCGGCACTGGCGCCTGCACGAGCTGAGGCGCTGCGGGATCAGTCAGTGAATAGATGGCGAGATGGCCGGGCGGTTGCGCGTCCAGCACGAAAAGCAGAGCGTCCGCGATCGCCAGGTCATCGGCGCTCGTTTCAGGAGCAGGTACCATCACGCGCCGCACCGCGGGCGTCGCGAGGTCGATGATTTCGATGCCATCCGCGCCACGGGTGGAGTAGGCGAAGCGCCCATGCGCGACGACGTTGGCGGATTCACCGGCAGCAGTAGTAGGGAAAGTGACGGCGCCCCAACCGAGCCCGATCCAGCCGCAGCCGGCGAGCGCAAACGCCACCAGGGCCGGCAGCCAGCGGACAATGGCTGCAGCCCGCGAGCTGCGCGCGGCTGCATCGCGGTTGCGACATTCGCCTGGTGGCAAGCGACCCATGTGCACGGCTCCCTTCCAGATATGTGCACACAGACCGCAGGCAAAGCGCGGTTATTACGGGGTTTTCAGCCCCGCAAAATCATTTTTCACGACTGGTAATATCGGGGCACGAATGCCGGTCTGATCTGGCCCTCGCGAAGGAAAACCTGCATGCTGCTGGAGTTCGCCATGGCAATTGCAATGACCTCGACGGCCTTCACGCACGAAGGCCCGATTCCGAAGCTCTACACCTGCCAGGGCAAGGACATCTCGCCCGCGCTCGCTTGGAGCGGGCTGCCGGCGGGCACCAAATCACTGGCGCTGATAGTCGATGACCCGGACGCGCCCGACCCGGCGGCGCCCAAGATGACCTGGGTGCACTGGGTGCTCTACAACATTCCCGCTGAAAACACGGGACTTCCCGAAGCAGTTGCGCCCGCCGCGCTGCCGA
>JBAQWM010000018.1:0-6046 GCA_049298915.1 Steroidobacteraceae bacterium
TGCAGCAGTTGCCATGACGGCACCAAGGCGACCGGCAAGCCGCCGACGCATATCCCGACGACGCTCGATTGCGACTCCTGCCATGTGACGACGGCATGGATACCGGCGCGCTTCGATCACACCGGCGTCATGCCCGGCACCTGCATCCAATGCCATGACGGGGTCCGTGCCACCGGCAAGACGCCGACTCATATCGCGACCACGGCGAGCTGCGACGCCTGCCACTCGACCATCGCCTGGATACCGGCGCGCTTCGACCATGCGAATGTCGCGCCCGGCACCTGCTCCCAGTGCCACAACGGCACCAGTGCGACCGGGAAACCCGGCAATCACTGGTTGACGACACTCGAGTGCGACAGTTGCCACAGCACGATGGCCTGGACGCCGGTGAGCTATCGCCACGTATCGGGCGAATATCCCGGCGATCACAGCGGGCCACCCGCCTGCATCGCCTGCCACACGACCAATCGCGACGCGGCCACCTGGAAATTCCCGCAATATCGGCCGGATTGCGCCGGATGCCATGTGGACGACTACAAGGAAGGGCCACACAAGAAGGTTGATCAGGTCTCGAAGTACACGGTTGGGGAACTGCGCGACTGCAGCGGCGCCTGCCACGTCTATACCGATGCGACGCTGACGACGATCCTGAAGCTCCGCCCCGGCCCGAAGCACCGTGCCATGGACGCCGACTGGTAATGCGCGCATTGACCGTATTGCTGGCGTGTACGCTGGCCGGCTTCGGCCGGCCGGCAGTGGCCGACGACGCGGCGGATTTCTCGGCGCGCCTGCTGGAGCAGGTCGAAGTCGTAGCGCTCGGCGATGGTGCGCGCGTGTCGCTGCGTTTCGGCTGTCCGCTGCGCTATTCGACCCATTTTCCGGCCACCGGCGCCACCGACCTGCGCATCAGCCTCGTGCCGCTGTCGGGATGCCTGCCGGGCGACGTCGTCGACAGCATCCTGCACGCGCCCCCCGGCAATGCCGCCGGGCTCAGCGACATTCGCCTCGAGCCGCTCGGCACGGCGCTGGTGCTTTCACTCGCTTTCGCGTCGCCGGTCGATGTCGCAGTGCGCCCGACGCCCGATTTCATGGGACTCGACATCGCCGTCTTCGTGCAGGTGACACTTGTTCGCCCGCGCCCGCAGATCCGTTCGACAACCGCGCCGCCCGCTGAAGCTTCGAGGACCTTGCCGGGCGCCGGGCTCCTGGAACAGCAGTGGCTGGAGGCTCGCGCGGCATTCGACGCCGCCGACTACCCGGCCGCGATTCGCCTGCTGACCCGGCTGGTCGAATACCCGGAACACGCGCGACGCGCGGAGGCGCAGGAACTGCTGGGACTTTCGCGCGAACGCAGCGGCCAGCTAGCGCACGCCAAGGGCGAATACGATGAATATCTGCGTCGCTATCCCGACGGTCCGGCAGCCGGGCGCGTGGCGCAGCGCCGCGACGCGCTTGCGACGCTCGATGCCAGGCCGAGCGTCGCCGCGGTGGCAAAGCGCGACGGCGGCATGGCCTGGTCGGTGTTTGGAGGCTGGTCGCAGGAGTACCGCTACGATTCGACGGCGCTGGAGACGACGGATTTCACGAGCGATTTCGTGAGCCAGTCGATGGTCGTCACGAACGGCGATTTTTCATTGCGTGGCCGCGGCGAGCGCTTCGACCTGCAAACACGCATCAATGCGGGTTATCTGCACGACCTGCTGCCGGCGGGCGCGGGCAGCCAGACCCGCGTCAGCATCGCCTACGCGGACTTGAATGACAGAAGATACGGCGTCAATACGCGGCTCGGCCGGCAATCGGGCCACAGCGGCGGCGTTCTCGGCACCTACGACGGGCTGCTGCTGGGCTGGCTGGCCAAGCCGGCGCTCAGGCTGAATCTCATTGCTGGCAGCCCGGTCGAATCGACCAGCGAGTCATATTCCTCGGCCCGGCAATTCATCAGTCTGGGCGCCAACTGGAGTGGCTGGATCGAGGGCCTCGAAATCAGTCCCTATCTGATCAACCAGACCCATGAGGGCGTTGCCGATCGCCGGGCAGTGGGCAGCGAACTGCGCTGGTTCAGGCCGGGCCGCACCCTGGTCGGTCTACTGGACTATGACGTCGACTACAACTCGCTGAATATGGCGATGCTGCTCGGCACATTCGAGCTGCCGCGCCGCTACACCTTCACCGCCACGCTGGACCACCGCAAGAGCCCGTTCCTGACTACGCGCAATGCGCTCGCCGGCCAGCCGGTAACATCCCTCGGAACCCTGATTGCGCAATTCGGCGAAGCCGCCGTTCGGGCGCTCGCCGTGGATCGTACGGTCGAAGTCGACACCATGTCGCTCAGCGTTTCGCGCCCGCTTGGCACGCGTTTCCAGTGGATTGCCGATGCTGCAGCCACGCGCGTGTCCGCAATGCCGGCTTCGGGCGGGGTCGAGGCGATCCCCGGGACCGGGCCGGAACTCGGTCTCGGGGCGCAGCTGATCGGCAGCAGCCTGATGCGCTCCGGGGATGTGTCGATCCTGGGCCTGCGCTGGTACGAAGGTGACATCGCAAGGACACTGTCGATGTCGCTGAGTTCGCGCTTCCCGCTGTGGGGCCGGATGCGCGCGGGCCCGCGCCTGCGCTTCGATCATCGCGCATTCAATGCCGACGGCACCAGCCAGTGGCTGCTGAGTCCTGCATTGCGCATTGACTGGCAGGCAGAACGCACTACCATCGAGTTCGAGGCAGGCGGCGAGTGGATGTCCCGTGAGCTCGTGGTGGATCAGGAAAAAACCAGTCGCTACTGGTTCAGTCTGGCCTACCGCGTGGGATTCTGAAGTGCCGGGCAGGGCAGCTCTCGTCCTCGCCGGGATACTGCTGGTTTCAGGTTGCGCTGAACGCGATCTCTGGCCCGCCGAACGGGTCGACCCGAAGACGGCAGTCAACATCACCTCCATGACCGAGCAGTGGATCTATTCGCGCGACGTTCCAATGCTCGCAGCCAATGTGCGCGACTACCTGAGCTTGGGCGTTGTCGAGACGAATCGCGCCGGCACGCGCAGCTACTGGCTTGGGGTCATCACCTGGAGCACGATCGATCGCAGCATGCTCGGGGAGACCGCGCCGCGCGCAAGGCAAACCAGCGTCCGACTGGGAATGCCGGACGATTCACTCGAGCTGCAGACCGTCCCGGGCGGGCGGCAGGAGATCGGCGCCAGCGGCACGATCTTAGCCGCTCCCCAGCCGGTGTATGAGGATGCCTGGTACAGACTGGGCGAAGAACAACTCGCGCGCCTGGCCAAGTCGCCGCCGGCGACGGTATCGCTGGTCATGGATGACGGCACCGTGACCGCCTACGATGCCTGGCAGGTCAACCGGCGCGCGCTGGACCGGTTTCTCCAAGCGACGGGATTCACACCCGTCGATCCCTGACCGGGACGCGCTCCGCATTTCCACTCGGCCGGCCGCCAGCCTGGTCTTTTCTGCGTGCTATCGTGCCGCGCTGCAATTGTCGCCTTTGCGACGACAGCGGAGCGGAATGACTCCTGCCGAAGTGGCCGTGGAGTCCGGAGGTGGTACCGATGTGGGCAGAGACCAGGCACGCGATTGCGTTAATCGCGGCAGCGATGCTGGCGGCGACCGCGGCTGCAGGCGAAGCTCACCAGACTCGTGACTCCGGCCGGGGAGAACTCCTGTTTTTCGCCAGTGCCGGCACCTTGCTGCAGGACAGCGACGACCCTGTCTACGACACCAGCGATCTGAACCTTGCGATGGACTTGCTCGGCAGCTGGAGCGCCGGCCGTTTCCGGGTGCTCGCTGAAGTGCTGCTGTCCACCGAGGAACAGGAACTGGAGCGCCTCCAGATTGGCCTGGAAATTCGTCCCGATACCTATCTCTGGCTCGGGCGATTCCATCAGCCAGCCAGTGTCTGGAATGCGCGTTACCACCACGGAGCGTACCTTCAGCCGAGCATCACGCGACCGGCGATCGAATCGTGGGAAGACGAGGCTGGAGTGCTGCCGCAGCATTTCATCGGCCTGCTGGCGGAGACGCGCCTGCCGCTGGGCAAATCCAGCGGCGTAGCGCTCACGGCAGGACTCGGAGCCGTGGCGTCGGCGCAGGAACAGACCCTGGATCCACTCAAGGCCTTCGATTTCTGGGACCTGGAGGACCGCCAGTCATGGAGCGCGCGGGCAATGCTGCTGCGGGATTTTGCCGAGGACGACGGCATCGGCCTGGTCGCATCGCGGAGCGAAATAAACCTCGCGGACACCGATTATGTCGGCCCGGCCACGCACGCCGAACTTCAGGTGCTCGGCGTATTCGCCGCCTGGCAGCAAGGCGTCTGGCGGCTGGACTCGGCCCTGTACGCGATGCAAGCGGATTTTGCCGGCATGGGGGGCGAGCAGGATGATTTCTCCGCCGGCTACCTGCAATTGAAGCGCGAGCTCGGAAAGGAATTCAGTGTACTCGGTCGTTTCGAGGGATCGGCCGGCACTGCGGGCTCCAGCTATCTGGGGCTTTTCCCCGATTTCGTGGAGCAGCGCTCGCTGCTGGGCTTGCGCTGGGACTTCCTGCCGAAGCAGGCACTGTCGGTGGAATTCTCAAGGAACATGGGGCGGGACGGCAAGTTCAGCGAATTCCGGCTGCAGTGGAGCGCCGTGCTGCCGTGATGCAGACGCGACGTCACTTCCTGTCGCTTGCCATCGCGGCGTTCTGCGCCGGCCGTGCGCATGCCACCGATGACGACGCTGTGGTGCTGGCCACCGCCGAGCCGGACCCTGAAGTTTCGCTGACATCGCTGCAGGTGCGAAAGCTGTTCCTCGGCTTCACGGTCCTGCACGCCGGCAACGCGCTGCGCCCGGTCAGGAACCGCAGCGATGCGCTGCTCGACAAGATATTCCTGCAGCATGTCATGACGATGTCGGCGGAGGCCTACGAACGCCGCCTACTGGCGATGATCCTGCAGCAGGGCCGCCAGCGGCCAGTCGCCGTCTACTCCAGGGAACAGCTGATCGAGGCGCTGCTCGGCATCCCGCACAGCGTGTCGTTCGCCTGGCAATCGGACCTGGCAGGCATCCCGGCCATTCGCGCGGTGCGGACGCTATGGCGCCCCTGATCAACAGGCTGGCGAGCCGGTTCGGGATCATCGTCCTCGTGATCCATGTCGTGCTGCTGCCGGTCCTGTTCCTGCAGCTCGATCGGATCGTGACACGGAGCCTGCAGGAGATGTTCATCACCGAGATCCGCACCTATGCGCGCATCGTGGCGGACGAACTCGAGCATGGCAGCGGCACCGATTCAGAACAGAGAACCAGGGCGCTGCTGGAGAACATCCTGCTGAGCGGGGAGGGCATCTTCGCCGAACTCGTGGAGGGCGAAAATGTCCTGCATGTCCAGATTGCGCCGGGCAGTGCTGCGGGCCGATTTCTCGAGGAGGACTTCGAATTCGGCCAGGGCGGGGACGATGTCTATTACCTGGCCACAGCGGTAGCTCGCGCGGGCCGCGAACTCTCGCTGAGGATCGGTTTCGACGAGCGCCCGGTCGGCCAGCAGATCAAGCTGGCACAGCAGCGAATCCTCTTTTCGCTCGGCGTCTACTTCGTCATGGCGCTGACGCTCGCCATGCTGCTCGGGCATATGCTGGCGCGCCCGCTCGCCAGGCTGCAGCGTGTATCGCGGCGCGTGGCGGCGGGCGAAATCGAGCTCCATCTGACCGTCGAGAGCCAGATCCAGGAGCTGCGTGACCTGGCCGAGGACCTGGAACGGATGCGATCCGAACTTGTGAATGCCAATCACCGGCTCGAGACCGAAATGCAGCAGCGCGTGCACGAGGTGGAGGAACGCAGGCGCCTGGAGCAGCAGTTGCAGGTGCGGCGGCGCCTGGAGACCGTCGGCACATTGGCCGGCGGGGTAGCTCACGAGATCAACAACATGCTGGTGCCGATCCAGCTGTACACCGAACTGGCGCTCGAAGACCTGCCACCGGCGAGCCCGATCCGCGCTGACCTCCTGCGCGTGCTCGAAAGCGCGCGCCGCGCCAAACGCATCGTCAGTGACATTCTGGTTTTCACGC
>JBAQWM010000019.1:0-21554 GCA_049298915.1 Steroidobacteraceae bacterium
CGCCAAAGCCCCGCGCGGCGCCTTCGCGCCGCAGCAGCGCCACGTCGCCGCCGCGATCCTTGCCGAACCTGAAGTCTTCGCCGATCACCACTTGTTTCGCTCCCAGGGCCCGCACCAGGTACCGGTCGATGTAGCGCACCGCGTCCATCGCGACCAGCGCCGCGTTGAAGCGCAGCACCCGCAGCTCGGCGATGCCGATTCCCGCGAGCCATTCCGCCTTGTCCCGCAGGCGCATCAGCCGGGCCGGCGCCCGCGCAGGCTGGAAGTACTCCCACGGATGCGGCTCGAAGGTCAGCACCGTGGCGGGCAGCCCGGCCTCGCGGCCATGCCGCTGCAACACCGCGAGTATCGCCTGATGCCCGAGGTGCAGCCCGTCAAAATTGCCGATTGCGACGGCGCATCCGCCATCCGCAGCCCGGCAGGGATCATCACCACGTCGGATCAGCATTGCCCCGCCGGATCGCAGGAACTTGTCGGGCCGAATTATAGTGATTTCAGGTGGCGCGGGCGCAGGCCCGTGAGCCCGAGCGCCGCGAAATAGACCAGGCCGCCACCGCCGACCGCGAGCGCAAGCCACGTCACCCGCAGTAGCGCCGGCCGGCCGCCCCACTCCGACCAGTCGCCCGAGATCCACCACAGGAACCCCGCCATGGCAGCACTCGCGAACAGCACTTGCGGCAGCAGGCGCCGCCATTGCGCAGATGGCGTATACACCCCCTGGCGCCGCAGGCCTCGGTACAGGAGCGCAGCGTTGATGATCGCCGAGAGACCGGTGGACAGCGCCAGGAGCGCGTGCGGCACCGGAAAGCCACTGCGGTGGGCGGGCACCACGACCGCCAGATTGAACGCCATGTTGATGGACAACGCGATGATGCCGACCTTGACTGGCGTGCGCGTGTCCTGACGCGCGAAGTAGCCCGGCGCCAGCACCTTTACCAGCGAGAAGCCCATCAGCCCCAGTGAATAGGCCATCAGCGCGTAACTCGTCATCAGCATGTCGCGGGCGCCGAAGGCGCCGTAGCCGAACAGCGTCGCAATCATCGGACCCGAAAGCATCAGCAGCCCGACCGCCGCCGGTGTCGCGACCAGGATCGTCAGGCGCAGCGCCCAGTCGAGGGTGGCGTTGAATTTCTCCGGCGACTCGCCCGCATGATGCGACGACAGGCCCGGCAGGATCACGGTCGCGAGCGCGATGGAGAACACGCCCATCGGGAATTCGACCAGCCGGTCGGCGTAATACATCCAGGAGATGCTGCCGACCATCAGGAATGACGCGATCAGCGTATCGAGCAGCAGCGAGACCTGGGCGACCGATGACCCGAATATCCCGGGCAGCATCAGTCGCGCAATGCGGCGCACGCCCTCGTGGGCCCAGTCCCAGCGCGGTCGCGGCAGCAATCCGAGCCTGTGCAAGGCCGGAAACTGGGCCAGCAGCTGCACCAGACCTGCCGCAAAAACGCCAACCGCCAGCACCAGCCCCGGATTCGGGCTATGGGGCGCCACGAAGCCCGCCGCAACGATCATGACGACATTCAGCAGGATCTGGTTGAAGGCAGGCACGCCGAAGCGGCCATAGCTGTTCAGCACGCCGCTGCCGAGCGCTACCAGTGAAATGAAGAACAGGTACGGGAATGTGAAGCGCAGCATTTCGACCGTCAGGTCGAATTGGTCCCTGTCATCGCGGAATCCCGGCGCGAACAGGAACGCGAGCACGGGCGCAGCGATCACGCCGATCGCGGTTATCGCAAACAGCATTACGCCGAATACGCCGGCGACACCGGAGACCAGCCGGCGCACCTCGGCATGTTCCCTGCGCACCTTGTATTCGGTGATGACCGGCACGAAGGCCTGCGAGAAAGAGCCCTCGGCGGTAAGCCGCCGCAGAAAATTCGGAATCTTGAACGCCACCAGGAAGGCGTCCATCAGGGTCCCCGCGCCGAAAGCCTGCGAATAGACCATGTCGCGGGCCACGCCCGAGATCCTGGACAGCAGGGTCAGGGAACCGACAACACCGGTGCTGCGCAGGAAGCCGAGGCTCATTGGCCGGGCACTATACCGCGTTGACAACCCGCCCCTGCATGCGCAGAATGCGCGCCCCTATGGCCAACACCAAGTCAGCGAAAAAACGCGCGCACCTGGCGATGGAGCGGCGGGCCCAGAATGTCACGCAGCGCTCGAAAGTGCGCAGCGCCGTCAAGAAGGTGGTCGCCGCAATCCAGACCGGCAACCAGGCCGAAGCGACCGCTGCGCTCAAGGCCGCGACCCCGATCATCGATGCCATGGCCCGCAAGCGCCTGATTCACCCCAACAAGGCGGCCCGGCACAAGAGCCGCCTGGCGCGCAAGGCAAAGGCTCTGGCCGGAAAATAATCCGGTCTGCTGGCGCAGAAACCGCTCCTTGACCGGCTTTTTCCAGTTCGCGACCGAGCTGCTGTCAACTGGCGGCCGCTACCGGATGCTGCTCCAGGTGATTCATCAGGGCCTGGCACAATTGCCTGGTCCCCGCCCCGGTGGCTCCCGAGATCCGGTACACCGGTCCCTTGAAACGCAGCCGCCGCACGATTTCGCGGCAGCGCTCCTCGCACTCCGCCGCCGGCATCAGGTCGATCTTGTTGAGCACCAGCCAGCGATCTTTCCGCGCCAATGCGGGGCTGAACTTCTTGAGCTCGCGCACGATGGCCCTGGCGCCCTCGACGGCATCCGCCTCCGGATCCGGCGGCGCAATATCGACCAGGTGCAGCAGGATTCTCGTGCGCTGCAGGTGCTTGAGGAAACGGATGCCGAGACCGGCGCCCTCCGCCGCGCCCGCGATGAGCCCCGGGATATCGGCCATCACGAAGCTCCGCAGCGGCCCCACCGCAACGACACCGAGCTGCGGATGCAGGGTCGTGAATGGATAGCCAGCCACTTTCGGCCGCGCAGCTGAAACCGCCCGGATCAGCGTGGACTTGCCCGCATTCGGCAGGCCCAGCAGCCCGACGTCCGCGAGCAGCCGTAGCTCGACACGCAGATTGCGGGCTTCTCCCGGCAGGCCCGGCGTATTCCTGCGCGGCGTGCGATTGACGGAGCTCTTGTAGCGCTGGTTGCCCCAGCCACCCTTGCCACCCCGGGCAACCAGCAGGGTCTGGCCCGCTGCTGCAAGGTCCCCCAGCGTTTCGGATGTGTCGTCGTCGAATACGACCGTGCCGACTGGCATCGGCACGTACAGATCCGTGCCACCCTTGCCCGAGCAGTCCTGGCCGCCGCCCGGTTCACCGTCCTGGGCCCGGAATGTGCGTCTGATGCGGTAATCAGCGAGGGTATTGATGCCTTCCTGGGCGCGCAGGTACACACTGCCGCCGAGCCCGCCGTCACCGCCATCCGGTCCCCCGAATGGCACGAATTTCTCGCGCCGGAAGCTGACGGCACCGCGCCCGCCATGGCCCGCCATCACCCTGACAATTGCCTCGTCGACGAATTTCATGTCGGCTGTCGCCCAGACAAAAAACCCCGGCCGGGCCGGGGTTTTTCCAGTTTCTGCGAACCCGGCCTACTCGGGCAGCACGCTGACAAAGGTGCGTTGCTCGGCGCCTTTCTTGCGGAACTGGACGCGGCCGCTCTTCTTCGCGAACAGCGTGTGATCGGTGCCGACGCCGACATTCTCGCCCGCCCGATAGGGCGTGCCGCGCTGGCGTACCAGGATATTCCCGGCCAGCACCCGCTCGCCGCCGAATTTCTTGACGCCGAGGCGCTTGGACTGCGACTCGCGGCCGTTCTTGGTACTGCCGCCTGCTTTCTTATGTGCCATCTCGTCGGTCTCCTGCTGCTCTCAGGCCGCCGTAATGCCGGTCACCCTGATCTCGGTATATGGCTGCCGGTGGCCCTTTTGACGGAGGTAATGCTTGCGGCGCCGGAATTTCGTGATCCCGACCTTGTCGGCCTTGCCATGCGCCTGCACGGTCGCCATGACCTTTGCGCCCATGACATAAGGCGTGCCAACGGCGACATCCGCGCCCTCGCCCACCAGCAGGACCTGGTTGAACTCGACCGAGGCACCCGCATCGGCGTCGAGCTTCTCGACGCGCACGATCGTGCCTTCGCTCACCCGGTACTGCTTGCCCCCGGTGGCAATGACGGCGTACATGATTGACTGGACTCCAGAAATTAACCGGTAATTGTAGTGAGCAGGAGGGACCGGGTCAAACCGGGCCCTAGAATCGCGCATTTCCCAGGATCGCGTTTGCCGCTAGGATGCGCGTGCCCCACGGGGCCGCCAGGAAGCGATGCAACTCAAGGACATACGGGCACTCGTCGAATCCGATCTGGCAGCGGTGGACCGGGAGATCCGCCGCCAGCTCGCGAGCGATGTCGCGCTCGTGAACCAGGTCGGGGACTATATCGTGGGCGCGGGGGGCAAGCGCCTGCGCCCGCTGCTGGTGGTGCTCGCCGCGCGCGCGGCCGGCGCCACGGACTCCGCGCATGTACCGACCGCGGCGCTGATCGAATTCATACACACTGCGACGCTCTTGCACGACGATGTCGTGGACGATTCCTCCAAGCGTCGCGGCCGCGACACCGCGAACGAGATCTTCGGCAACCCTGCCTCGGTGCTGGTCGGGGATTTCCTGTATTCGCGCGCCTTCCAGATGATGGCGGCGCTCGACTCGGCGGCCGTGATCCGCGTGATGTCCGATGCGACCAATACCATCGCCGCCGGCGAAGTGCTGCAGCTCATGAATTCGGGAAATCCGGACACCACGGAACGCAGCTATCTCGAGGTCATCTACCGCAAGACCGCGCGCCTGTTCGAGGCTGGCGCGCAGATCGCGGCAATCGTCGCGCGCGCACCGCCCGCGGTCGAATCCGCACTCGCGCGCTACGGCAAGCACCTCGGAATCGCATTTCAGCTGATCGACGACGCGCTGGACTACCGCGGCGACGAATCGGAACTCGGCAAGAATGTGGGCGACGATCTGGCCGGCGGCAAGCCGACGCTGCCCTTGATCCACGCATTGCGCCACGGCGACCCCGCCACGACCAGAATGATCCGCGAGGCCATCACGAATGGCGGCACCGAGGATCAGGCTCCGATCCGCGCAATCATTGAAAGCACGGGAGGCCTTGATTACACTCTCCGATTCGCTGAATGCGAGTCGGAACAGGCCCTCGAAGCGCTGGCCGCGATTCCGGCTTCGGACTATCGCGACGCGCTCGGAGCGCTCGCGCGATTCGCGGTGACCCGCAAGGCCTGAGTTGCGTGGTTGCCTGCCGATTCGGGGTGTAGCTCAGCCTGGTAGAGCACTACGTTCGGGACGTAGGAGTCGCAGGTTCAAATCCTGTCACCCCGACCAAATACTCCAAAACCTTAGCGCGGGTCCGGGGCTGGACGTTGTGGTTCTTTCGGTTCGCCTTTAGGCGGAATCGGAACGAAGATTCGCCACGCGTCCTTGGGATGCATGATTGCCCAGAAAGGCGCGAAAATCCCTCCTCCAACGTCCTGGCTCACATCGCGCATCGGCGCGTACTCACCGGGTGCCATTACAACAACTTCGTCCTCGTTGATCGGGGCGCTGAGAAAATTCCCGGTCCTGAGCTCATAGTTACGGACGAGTGACCGAAGTTCTGCCTGAGTCAGCAGTAGGTTCAGCGGCTTGCGTACCGAACTTGTTCCAACTGGCGACCGGGGCAAGTTGGCCGGTTTGTCAGCCTTGGACTTTTCGTCGTCAGTCAATCCTGCTTCGGCAGCCAATAGGCATACGACGGCCGTGCCCAACCACGTGCCTGGACGCCTATCAAACCGGCGTTTGGCCTCTCGCATCGCTGTTCGAGCATACGCCCTCGCATAGAGTTCAGGGGTGAATGCACGCGGCATTACTCGGCCAGCAATTCGGCGATGCGTCTTTCAATTTCGATTGCCCGCCGGTCGCCGGCATGGGTCTCGCCCGCGAAGCGATGGCGCAACATGCGTGAACTCGGGAGCTGGATCCGTGCTACTTGCAATCGCGACTGGTGGTCTCGACGCGAATCTCCACTGGCTCGGCCGACAGTGGCAGCCTGGCGATATCGACCGGACTCGTCAGTGCATTCGTGACGATGCAGCCCTCGCCGGGAGATTCGGCGTAGACGATGACGACCGTCGCGGGTCCTTCGCGATAGGCCCGGTCGATCCGAATCGTGTATCCACCGGAGCGCTGCCGGCCAAGCGCCGCCACCACGATCATTTCGCGCTCGAAGTCGACTGGAGGTGCGGGTGGGACCGGTCTCGAGCGACTCTGGATGCGTTGCCAGGCTTTGGCCCAGCCCTCCTCATCCCGCAGCACGATGTTCTCCGGCTCGTCGATACCGCTCTGTTGTGAAAAGACAGGCATGTCCGGCCTCAGCCTTTCGACCGGCACAAGACCGGTGCCGCCGCTGGCAGGCCAGGCAGCGAGCACCAGCAGGGCGAACAAGCCCGCGCGGGCCGCTCCAGGCCGCTTCAGGTTTGCGCCATGCCTACCAGGGACCGGAATCGACGGCACCTGCGTTGATCAGCCCATGCCTGATGGCAAACATGGTCACTTCGGCGGAATTGCGCAAGCCCAGCTTGCGCATCAGATTCGCCCGGTGCTTTTCAACCGTCTTGACGCTGATTGCGAGCAGGCTGGCGATCGCCTTGTTGGACTGGCCGCCCGCGATCTTCGCGAGGACTTCTCGTTCCCTGCCGGTCAGCTGCTGCGCTGGCGTCGGGGGCGTCCCCTGTCCCGAAATGTTGAGGTAGCCGGACAGGACTTTCTGGGCCAGTGCGGAGGACAGGAATCGCCCGCCGGCGGCTACCGAGCGAATCGCAAGCAGCAGCTCCACCCGACCCGCGTCCTTGAGCACGTAGCCGAGCGCACCGGCGTCCATGGCGGCGCGGAAGTACTCCTCTTCGTGGTGGGCCGTCAGCACCAGGGCACGGGTATCCGGCGCCACTTCGCGCACCGCGGAAATGAGGCCAATCCCGGAACCGCCCGGAAGCGAAAGGTCGGTCATCAGGATATCGGGTCGGAGCGACCTGACCAGTTCAACCGCGGCGGTGGTATCGCGGGCTTCGCCCACGATCTCGAGATCCGGCTCGATCTCGAGCAGCGCCACCAGCCCTTCCTTCAATATGGCATGGTCTTCAACCAGTACGATGCGGACCTTGGCCGCGACCGGGTTCGCGGCTGCGGCGACACGAGTCTTGGCTGCTCGAGCGTCTTGCATGGATTGTCGGGACCTCTGCTCCCCATCCCGATCCCTAGGATAGTGAGCATCGCGCCAGCCCGGGGAACGGCTGAACATAATCGAGACCTGGGTCACAGTGTGCCTGTTAGCTGCGACACATTCCGGTCCGCGGTCGGGCTTGCGGATGCCCGCCGCCGGCGGCACCGGGCCATTCAATTCACGAGTTGCGGCAGGTAGACGAAGCGCCAGTCGGAATAGTTCTCCGCCTCCGAAAACTCGGCATACTCTTCGGAAAAGCCGGCACGCTTCAGCGGAGTGGCTGTCGATGGACTGTAGACGCCCAGAATCTGGCCAGTGGGGGTCGTCACGAACTGCCAATCGATCTGGCCGTTGAGCGGGTCAGCGTAGATTCTCCGCAGGTGATGGCGAGGCTCGGGCCAGCGATGGTCCTCCAGCAGTTCTTCCAGGTTCTGGGGATACATCTGGACGCCCCCGGGTCCCTTCAGATAGTAGCGCTGGATCGCAAGGCGGAACTGCCCGCCCACCCACAGCAGCTCCTGCTCGCGCACGCGCTTGGCTGCGGTGGTCCAGACCGTCGCTGTCCCCGCCAGCGCCAGACCGATCAGCGCGACAGCGAACAGCACCACGAGGTAGGTAAAGCCGCGCTGGCTGTCGGGCGGATTAGCCTGGCGCCACATCATGGGAGCTCAGAGCTCGCTGAATGCGACGCCGGACTTCGAAACACCCTCGGCTCCGCTGCGCACATCGCGTACGCCAGGCTGTTCGGCATCCTCGCTCATGATGTATACCCAGGTCTCCGCGGAACTGGTGAATGGATCCTTGGGCACCGCACGGATATAGCGCTGCTTGACCAGCTCGTCCAGCGATGCCGGCAACTGCCCGGTATCGCCTGCATACTTGTCGATGGCATCCCGCATGACGGCCAGGTCCTGGCGCAGCGTCGTCTCCTTGGCGCGTTCCAGACTCTGGAAATAGCGCGGCACCGCGATCGTCAGCAGCGTGGCGACGATCGCCATCACCACCAGGAGCTCGATCAGCGTGAAGCCGGCACGCGTATCGGGTCGCGTGCTACCAGTCACGGTAGGGAATGCCATTCAGGCCTGCCTTCCTGGAGTGGGAATACACGTCGAATACGTCATCGCCCTGGCGCGGAGATTCGGGCGGGCTGCCGTAGCTGCGCAGGCCCCAAGACTCTTCCGCGGGCATGGTCGGGTCCGGAAAGAACGGGTCGCGCGGCACGCGCCGCAGAAAGTAGATCTTGCGCGGCTCCGGGCTGCTCGCGTCGTCCACCCCATCCACCAGTGCACGCAGTGTCGGCGGGTAGCCGGATTCGTCGATCTCGATCACGACCTTGCCGGCATCCACTGCCGCCTTGTAGGCGTCGATGGCGTCCCGTATCTCGCGCAGCGCTGTGCGCAGCTCCTGTTCCTTGGCGCGCTGTGCACCAAGCTCGACCAGCGGCATCGCCATGGTCGCCAGCAGGCCGAGGATCGCGACCGTGATCACGAGCTCGATCAGCGTGAATCCACGGGCGCGACCGCGATTGGTCACGGCGTTACCACGATCACGAGCGGCCGGGGCGCCATTGCCGGCACCGGCCGCCCATCCGCGTAGACGGCGGCAAACTGCTGCACGGCGATCATCGAGGCCGGCCGTGCCGACAAGGCGCGCACATGCAGCCTGAGCAGTGTTCCCTGGCCGCTCACCGTGCCTTCCTTGATTTCCATCTGGGCACGACCGCTGCGTTGATCAACCGCCGGTTTTGCGGCCTCGTGCAGCTCCGCAGGGACGAGATCCCCAGCCTCGGCGCCGGTGATTTCAAACACGGCCGAGTCGAAACGTACGCCTGACCGGATGTTGCTGAGCTCCGCTTCGCTTGCGACGTTTAGAAGCACGTCGAATTCCTGCCCGACCTTCACCTGCCCCGGCCCGTCCCAGGTCAAGGTCGGACGCGGCAGCGGTCCGGTCGGCGCGTTGCTGTCGGCCTCCGCGGACGCGGCTGCACCGGTATCGGATGCAGCGCCAGTCGTGCCGATTACGGAAGTCTGGTTTGCGCCCCCGCCCGCGGCAGCCGCGCCTGCGCCGGCTGCCGCCATCGGCGCGCTGCGCATGCTCGATTCGGTTCCAAACCAGAACTCGGTGTCCTCGCTGCCCGGTCGCGGCTGCGCGCGAATGATGCGCGGCGTGATCGACAGCACGATCTCGCTCCTTTCCACGTCGTCCTTGCGGGATCCGAACAGGCGCCCGACCAGCGGCAGATCGCCGAGACCCGGTATGTGCGTGGAGGTCCGACGATCCAGATCACTGATCAGGCCGGCAAGAATCTGCGTTTCGCCATCCTTCAGCCGCAGGATCGTGGATGCATTGCGGGTGCCGATCTGGTAGGCAACCGTGTCACCGGCCGTGATCGTGCTGACGATATTGCTGACCTCGAGATTCACCTGGATCGCGACGTCACCGTCCAGATAGACCGTCGGCTGGACGCGGAGCTTGAGGCCGACATCGACATACTGGACATTCGTGTTGGTGCCCTCGCCGCCATTCAGCACGATCGTGCTGCTGGTGATCACCGGTACGCGCTGGCCGATGAGAATACTGGCCTCCTCGCGATTCCTCGCACGGATGCGGGGGCTCGCCAGGATATTGGTCGTCCCTACCGACTTGGCAAGATCCACAGTCGCCGAAATCGAGCTGACGGTGATGGTCGTGGAATCCTGCTGTCTCAGGTCCTCCAGCACCAGCGGCTCTCCCGCAAGCGGGGTCGGAGCCAGTGTCACATGCTGCGGATACTTGATGCCGAGTTCCTGCATGCGGGTGCGCGTGAGCTCGAGCACCTCGACTTCCATCATGACCTCGGATTCCGCCACGTCGATGGAAGCGATCAGGCGCTCCGCCATGCGCACCGCGGCCGGCGTATCGCGAATCACGATTGCACCGGCACGCTCGTCGGTGAACAGCGTCTTCGCATTCAGCATCGTCTTCAGCAGTTCCATCGCGCGCTTGGGATCGGTATTGGTCAGATAGAACGTGCGCACGATCTGGTCCTGATATTCATTCTGTTTGGCCGGCGTATTCGGGTAGATCAGCACCATGTTGTCGGAGAGGATCTGGCGCGCGAGCTGGTTCTGGCCCAGCACCAGGTCGATTGCCTGTTCGACCGGAACGTTCTGGACGAATATCGTCGTGGTGCTGTCGCTCCTGACGTCCTTGTCGAAGATGAAGTTGATTCCGGTCTGGCGCGCCAGCACCTCGAACACCATCTTGGTGCTGGCATCACGGAACTGCAGCACGACCGACCGGTTGTCGCGGGTCTTCAGGGTCGGCGTGATATTGCGCGGGCCGCGCGCCGAGTCGATCTTGGCGCGCAGGCCGATGGCGCTGCCAAAGCCAGGATTCTCGGCGAGCACCGTGCGAACGCGGGCATCGGCTTCGTCAAGCCGGCCCTGATCGAAGTCGCGCTGCGCCTGCTCCATGATCTCGCCATGACGCCGGTCGCGCGCCAGCAGTTCCAGGCCGCGCCGGGCAGGTTCATTGCCCGCTTCGATCCCGAGCACACGACGGTAGTGGCCCTCCGCCTCGTCCAGCGCGCCGGCCGCGCGCGCGCGATCCGCGGCGGCGATCAGCGTAAGGATCGCTTCCTCACGCTTGGCCTTGAGGTCGATGCGATACATCGCGTTACCGGGCGAGCTTTCCGCGGCCTGCTCGAGTTTCTTGAGCCCCTCCTCGTAGCGGCCTTCCTGCACTCCAGCCAGGCCCTCCTGGTGCAGCTGCGAAGTCGCGCAGCCTGCCAGAACGGCCGCAATGCCGCAGGCGAAAAACCAGACCCGTAACTTTTTCAAGGCGTACTCCCGATTGCTAAGGACTGGCTGATCTTGAGCGGCAGATAGGTGAAATTGAGCCGGCCATTGGCGGCGCTGTCGACCGAGTAAGTGCCATCTATGACGTCACCGACATGGACGTCGTAGACGCTGTCGCCCCGCACCAGGAAGTAGACCGGCGCAGCACCCGCCGAGGCGTAGCTGCCGAGCACCCTGAATGGCAGCGGCGGCGCCGTCGGCGGGGGTGCCACATATACGACCGGCGGCGGTGGCGGAGGCGCCACATACCAGGAATGGCCGCCGAACAGGTTGGTCACGACACTGGCGACCTTGCGGGGCACGAATGCGAATTGCTGGATCTGCTCGGCGCTCTCGCCCCGGGACGCCGATGCTTCCCGCTCTGACGCCGCTACCGCTTCCGTCGCCGGCGGGTCGGCCAGCGCCCACAGCAGTGCTGTGAGCGCCCCGCCCGCGGCGAGCATCAGGAGCGCCCTGCGGGTACCGGATTTTGAGGCCGGACCAGTCAAGAGCTTCATCACGAATCCCTCACGAAGACCACGAAGGAAATATCTGCATCGATCGCGCTTTCTGAAATTTCGTCGCGGGCGAAGCGCAGCGACTCCAGCGCAACCGCCGGAACGGCGACCAGGGTGGCCTCGACGAACTGGCGGATATTGGGGTAGCTGCCACGCACCGGCAGCACGATGCGGTACTGGCCGGGGCCGCCGTCCTTGCCGGGCTTCCACTCGTAGCTGCCGGTCTCCAGGTTGAGACTCGCGGCTTCGGCCTGCTTCAGGACGATGCCGAGGATGCCGGGCAGTTCAAGCCGCGTTGGCAGCTGCCTGACGAATTCCGAGGACTGACGTGCCGGTGTCGCTGGCGGGCTCGCCCCGGCGCTGCTTGACCGCGCCTGGGCCAGCGCCAGCTCGTCCCTCAGTGCTGTCAGACCATCGCGCTGCGGCATTATTACGGTCCAGATGCACAAGAGCGCCAGTACCAGCAGCCCAAGCCCGGCCAGACCTGGGGTCCCGGTCGAGCGCAGTCGGGAGACCGCCCGCATCAAACCGCGCTCGGCCCGCGCCAGCAACTGTCCCGGACCGGAGGCAGCCAGATGCCGCGCCCGCATCAACAGGGAGCCGCGCGGCGCCGCGACTGGTGCTGCCTGCAAATCGGTGCGGGCTGGTGACTTGCTCATGTGCTCAGGCGCCAGTCCGCCAGGATGTGTACCCGCACCGGCCGCTCGGCAACGTCATTACGGACTTCATGGCTCTCGAGCAGCGGGTTCAGCAGCGTTCCCGCCTTCTGCAGCCGCTCCAGGTAGCTGAGTGCGGCGATCAGCGTGCGGGCCTCGGCCAGAACGCGGATTTTCCGGTGCTCCCGGTCCGGTTCGACTTCGAGGAGCGCAACCGAGCCGCCGCTGTCCCCGCTGGCAGCTTCCAGGTCGTCGAGCAACTGGGCCCAGGGTGTGGCCAGATTCTTGACGGTAGCGCTCACGACCGCGATCGACGGACCCGGATCCGAGCCGGACGAGTAGGTCGAGTCTGCGGGCTGCAGGCTGGCGAGCTGCAATTCGATACCCGCAATTTCACTCGCCGTGCGCTGGTACATGAGAACCAGCGCCAGTCCGAACGCCAGACCCGCTGCCAGCAGCAATGGTCCGCCGCGCAGCACATGGCTGCGGCGAGGCTGGAAGTCGAGCTTGATGCGATTGACGCTCATGCGTACTGACCCTTGAGTTCGACCAGCGTGTCGAGCGTTCCCGCACCGGGCCGTTGTTCCTCCAGCCATTCGAGCCCGTCCCCTGCCGAGCCGGCGATTCGCCGCAGCCACAGGGGCGCATCCACGAATACCCGCTCGTCGGCGGAGCTGCCAAGGGCCAGCCTGCCGAAGGTCCGCAGGCGGCGCAGCTCGGCGGACCACTCCCTGCCGATGCGCACGGAATGCACGCGGTCCCAGCCGCGCGCGCTAAAGTGGGCCGCGGAAAGCGAGCCTTGCTCGATCGTGACGAACCAGCCGCCGCTAGCCGGCAGCCGCCAGGCCCAGGCGTTGAATGCCGCGATCAGCTGCGGCTGGATTGCCGCGATACGGGCCGAGCCGGAGCGCAGGGCGCGGATCCCCTCCACCAGCGCCCTTGGGATCGCCGCCGCCACAAAGCCGTCGGTGCCGCCGATTTCCGTCAGTGCGATGTCCCAGTCGTCCATCGCATCTCCATACACTTCCGCCAGGATGAAGCGCGCGTGCTGCAACCGCTCTTCGTCGCTGACCAGCGCCTCGCTCCCCGGCACCAGCGCATAGCGGACCCAGGCATCGGCCAGCACCACGCGCAGGTGGGCGTCGTGCCACTTGGGATCGGCCAGTTCAGTGCTGAGCGCGCGCAGGCCGCCCGACCAGTCGCCTCCCTGGCCCTCATTGATCGGCGCGAAATGCTGCGCCACGCATGCGCCGCGCAATCCGCGCCGCATCCGGCTCATCACGAGCTTGCCGGGGCCCAGGAACACGCCGACCTCGTCACGCCAGAGAGGTGACACGATTGACCTCCTCGATCGTGGTTTCTCCGCCGCGGACCAGATCGACGGCCGCCTCGCGGATGAATCTCACACCGGACTTCAGCGCCATCTCCTTGAGCTGGCGGACCGGGGCGCGATTCACGATTGCCTCGCGCAATTCGTCATTCAGCACCAGGATCTCGCCGATGGCCCGGCGGCCGCGGTAGCCGCTGTTGCGGCAGTGCTTGCAGCCCCGCCCGGCCCGGAACTCGAAATTCTGGCTGTCGGTCACCAGGATCCCGGACTCGCGCAGCACATCGACATCCGGCTTGAAGCCGACCGCGCAGTGCGTGCAATTGATCCGGATCAGGCGCTGCGCAAGGATTCCATTCAGGGCCGACACGAAACTGTAGGCGTCGACGCCCATGTGCACGAAGCGGCTCAGCACGTCGAACACGCTGTTGGCGTGGACGGTCGTGAATACCAGGTGGCCGGTCAGTGCGGACTGGATCGCGATCTGCGCGGTCTCGGGATCGCGGATTTCGCCGACCATGATCTTGTCGGGATCGTGCCGCAGGATGGAACGCAGGCCCTTCGCGAAGGTGAGCCCCTTTTTCTCGTTGACCGGGATCTGCAGCACGCCCGGGAGCTGGTACTCGACCGGGTCCTCGATCGTGACGATCTTGTCGGTGCCGGAATTGGTCTCGGATATCGCAGCATAGAGTGTCGTCGTCTTGCCACTCCCGGTCGGCCCGGTGACCAGCAGCATCCCGTGCGGCTGCGCGCTCAGCCGCCGCAGGGCATAAATGATGGTGGCCTCGAATCCGAGGCCGTCGAGGCGCAGGCCATTCATCTGGTCGGTGATGGACTGCTTGTCGAGTATTCGCAGCACGCCATCCTCGCCGAACACGCTCGGGATGATCGAAACGCGGAAATCGATCGGCCGGCCGTCGATGGCGACCTTGAAGCGCCCGTCCTGCGGCACGCGGCGCTCCGCGATGTCGAGTTCCGACATCACCTTGATGCGGGAGATCACCTGCTCCGATGTCTCCACGCCGCCGACGGTCGCGATCTGCAGCAATACGCCGTCGATCCGGTAGCGGATCACCAGTCCGCCAGTGCGCGTCTCGAGGTGAATGTCGCTGGCGCCGGCGCGCAGGGCATCGAACAGCGTGGAATGCACCAGCTTGACGATCGGGCTCGAATCCTGGCTGATCGATGCCAGCGACAGGTTCTCGAATCCGCCCTCGGCGGCCGTATCGGACTGCGCGACATTCATCGCGCTGTCCATCGCCCGCATCGTCTGCTCGTGGCGCGCGATGAACGCGCTGATATCGCCGCGCGGCACCATCGCCCACTCGAGCACGTCCGGCACCCGCGCCTCGAGCCACGGCCGGAGCGAAGAGTCGAACGGGTCGGCGATCACCGCGACCAGCTTTCCGTCCTCGCGCACCACCACGCAGTGGCGCTTGGCCGCGTCGGCCGAGGGCAGCACGTCGAATGCCGGCTGCATCGTGTTGAGTTCACGCGCACCGAGCAGCAGCCGGTACTCGAATGCCGCAGCCAGCGCCGCGGTCAGCGTCGCGGGATCGAAGCCGGTGGCCTTTTCCAGCAATTCGTACGGCGAGCGGCCGGTCGCCCTCGCTTCGGCCATCACGCCGGCGATCGTCAGTTCGTCGAGCGCCTGCCCGGCCACGATTTCGTGCGCGGCATTCATTGCAGGCTGCCCGCAAGTTCGAAGATCGGGAAGTACATCAGCACCACGATGACCCCGATCACCAGCCCGATCAGCGTCATCAGCGCCGGCTCGATCAGCCGGGTCAGCATCTCGACCGCGCGGCCCAGCTCCTCGTCATAGAATCCGGCGACACGTTCCATCATTTCGCCCATGTTTCCGCTGCGCTCGCCGACGCGCAGCATGCGCACCGCGACCGGCGTGGTCAGACCGTACTGCTCGAGCGAATTGGCGAGCGAGCGGCCCTCACTCACGGCCCGGGTCGCAGTTGCGAGCGCCGGGCGCAGTGCGGGACTCAGCAGCCCTTCGGACATGTTGAGCGCCGTCACCGCGGGAATGCCCCCGCGCAGCAGCATGCCGACGGTCCGGTACATGCGGGCCAGCTGGTAGGTATGCAGTTGCCTGCCGATCGCAGGCACGCGGGCGATCAGCTGCCCTGCGGCGGTGCGAAAGCCCGGCCGCGTGACCCAGTAGCCCGCGAGACCGAGCAGCACGACGGTCGCGGCCAGGATGCTGGATCCGTGGCTCTCGAGAACTTTCCCCCACTGCATCAGCATTCGCGACGCGAATGGCAGATTGCCGCCAAGGTCCTCGTAGATGCCGCTGAATCGTGGCACCACGTAGCCGAGCAGGAAGATCGTCACCAGCGTGCCGGCGCCGGCCAGCACCAGCGGATAGATCGATGCATTGACCAGCTTCTTTCGCAGCAGGTCGATCTGCTGCTGGTAGGCGATGTAGCGGGTCAGCGACTCGCGCAGCGCGCCGCTGCGCTCGCTCGCGCGAATCGTCGCCACGTACAGTGCGGGGAAATTGTGCGGCAGCTCGGCCAGCGCGCTCGACAGCGTCCTGCCCTCGAACAGCCGCGAGCGGATCTGTTCCATCGTCCGTCGCACCGCCGGCTGCGATTCCTTCTCGGTCAGCGTCTCGACCGCTTCCACCAGGGAAATCCCGGCGTCGAGCAGCGCGACCAGCTCCTGGCTGAATATGACGAGCGGGATCTTGCCCTGGGCCGGTACGCCGATCGCCGCCTGCCGGGCGAGTGAAATCAGTTTCCTGCCTTCTTCCGCGACCTGCCGCCGCGCGTCGGATTCGTCCGGCGCATCGATTGCGTAGACGAGCACTCCCTGCGTCATGTCGAAGGCCTTGACGGTGAAGCGCATCCGGGGTCACCAGTTCGTGAGGTCGGCATCGTCGCCGGTACCGCCGGCGCGGCCGTCCTTGCCATAGGACAGGAGGTCGATTTCGCCGTGCTGGCCCGGATTCATGTAAACGAATGGCCGGCCCCAGGGATCGCCCGGCACGGCTTTCTTCAGATAAGGTCCGCCCCAGTCGGGCAGGCCGGCTGGCGCAGTCATCAGCGCTTCAAGCCCCTCCTCGTTGGTCGGATAGCGCCCGCTGTCGAGGCGAAACTGGTCGAGGGCCAGCTCGAGCGCGCCGATCTGGGCCCGGGCCGCCTTCGCCTGCGACTTGCCGATCTGCGCGAAATAGCGCGGGGCCACGAACCCCGCGAGCAGGCCGATGATCACCATGACGACCAGGAGCTCCAGCAGCGTGAAGCCAAGGGAGCTTTGCCTGCGATCTGTCCTGGTCATTTTCCCTCTCCCACGGTCTGGTCCGCCCCGGGCACCCTCTGGCCTTCACCCGCCGACAGGCTCCAGCAGATGCGGGCCAAGGCGCCTTTCGGTTTCCCCGACTTCAATTCGAATGTGCCCCCGGTCAGGTCCGCCCGCTCGCGCAGATTGCGCATGCCGTGGCCCTGACGGGCACCGGGAGCAGCCGCGGGCCCCTTGAGGCCGACACCGTCATCCTTCACTTCCAGGATCACCTGTCCCGCGTCGAGCTTCAGGCTCACTTCCACCTCCTTCGCCTTGGCATGCCGCGAGACGTTGTTCAGCAATTCCTGCAGGCTGCGAAAGATCGTCGTCGCCAGACGCGCCGGCACCTGTTCGTCCCGCGCCGAAATGTTCGGCACCACTTCGAGATCCGGATACGAGGACGCGAATGCCCTGCAGAACCAGGTCACGGCCGATGCGGCTCCAAGATCGTCGAGCACCGACGGGCGCAGGTCCAGGGCGATGTTGCGGATCTCGTTCATCGTCTCCTGGATGGTCGCGATCGACTTGTTCAGCGAATCGAGGGTGCCGGTACGGCGGCCCTGGCGCTCAAGCTCGGCAGCCCGTTCGAGACCGTACTTCAGCGCATTCAATGATTGACCCACTGAATCGTGCAGTTCCCTGGAAATGCGCTTGCGCTCCTGCTCCTGCGCGTTCATCAGCCCCGCGGAGAGCGCCGCGAGCTCGCTGCTCTTGGCGCGCAATTCTTCCTCCACCGAGGCGCGCCGCGCGACCTCGTTCTCCAGTTCACGATTGGATCCGGCCAGGTCGCGGGTCCGTTCTTCCACCCGGATTTCCAGCTCCGAATTCATCGTCGCCAGTTTCTGCTGCGCCGTCGCCATTTCGGTGACGTCCTGGACCACCAGCACCGCGCAGACCGCGGTCGAGGCAGGCTCGACGGTGTGCGGCGCAAGCATGCGGCCGAGGCGGATCTTGATGACACGGCCGAGCTGCCGGTCGGTCAACTGGAATTCGTAGGCGCGGCGCTTCTCGCTCTGCATCCGCTGATAGGCCGTGGCGACGCCATTCTGCAGGCGGCAGTTCGGCTCGGAGCAGTCCGGGTGCAGCAGGTCGTGGAAATTCCTGCCCGGCGCCTGTTCCACCCGTCCGAGGGACCAGCGCTCGACCGTGCGATTGGCGCGCAGCACGCGCCCCGCTGCGTCCAGCAGGCAGACGATGTGCGGCAGCGTGTCGGCCGTCAGTTCCCATTCGTCTTTCGCACGCTTGATGGAATCGCTGATCCCCTCCGCGGTGTCTTCGCTGGCGGCGAGGCGCAGCATCGAGCACAGGATGCGCGCGAACACGCGCAGGTTTTCCTGCACCGCCGCGACAGCCGCGTCCGCCGGCAGACCGAGCAGCAGGATCCAGGTCGACGAGGCGCCGACCGGAACCGTGATTCCGAGGATCGTCGTCAGGCGGATTCCGCCTGCACTACCGGTCTGGAACTGCTTTGCCGCGGCGTCGCCGGCGATACTGAGAACGGTCAGTGGCTGACGTGCGCAATCGACAATGAACGAGCCGGCTTTCTGCGCTTGGTTGGCTGAAACAATCAGCGTCGCGAGACCGCCGGTTGCCAGTACCTGCACGTGCAGCCGCATCGGATCGACGCTCAGCACGGCAACGCTGGAACCCGGCGCAAGACTCGACAGGCCGGCGGCTACGGCCCCGGACAGCGGCACCGGATCGGCTCCGGCCGTCTTCAGCCGCGCGACGCCCCGCAATGCCGCGCTGACCGCGTCGGCAGGTTCATCTGCAGCTGTCGGGTCCTTCTTTCGGCTCACCGGCTCTCCTGCTTGCCCCGGCTGGATGCGATTCAACTCCTGAGTGATCATCTTTACCTGCGCTTCGGCACGCGCGCTTTCGTGCTGACTTCGCCTTCGATGCCGCGGATCGTCAGCCGTGGCAGCGGCTCGCCGACCGCGCCGCCGCCCCAGATCCAGTCGTGGTACACGGCGCGCCAGGTCAACGGCCCCAGTTCCACGATCTCAAGCGCAGCTGACTCGCCAAGTGAACTCGTGGCGCGCAGCCTGAGCGAGCTGCCATCGTGCGAATAGACCGCGTGAAATACGCGGATGGTCAGGTCGTAGCCATTGCAGTCCTGGTCGATACGATCGCGCCACCGTTCGGGGGCCCCCGGGTAGACGCTCGGGTCGTTGTCGTTGCAGTCGACCGTGACCGAATAGCCGTCGCCGTCGTTGTCTGCCGGGACTTCCAGCATGTCGAGTGCCGCAACCGCATCGATGAGGCCGTGGCCGTAGTCGCCGTCGGGCCCGGCAATCCCGAGGTCACGCGCGGAACCCTGGACCGCGGCCTCGACGGCCTCGACCGTCGCAGTCGGCGCAGCGCCGCGCAGCAGCGCCATCAGGCCGGAGAGGTGCGGCGCGGCAAACGAGGTGCCCGAGACCAATGTGTAAAACGGCGAACCGCCGAAGGAGAGATCGGTCGTCAGCACGCTGTCGCCGGGCGCCACGACCTCCGGGTAGATTCCCCCATCGCAGGCCGAAGGACCGCGGCTGCTGTACAGCGCAATTGTTTCCGTGGCATCGATCGCGCCCACGCTGACGACATTGGCGTTGTTCGCCGGGCTCGTGCTGGTGCCGGGCGCGGGGCCATAGTTGCCGCCGGCGAATACCACGGCGATGTCCGCGGCATTCAGCGCATCGATGTCCGGCTGCAGCAGGCTGTTGCAGAAGCCGGCATCGGTCGTGGACCAGGAATTGTTGACCACGTCGGGCGCGTCGTCGGTGGCCGGGTTGCCATCCGGATCGAGCAGCCACTGGAATGCGAGGTGCACCGCGCTCTCGCTGCTGCTGCCGGAATTGTCGAAGATCCGCGCGGCGATCCACCTGGAGCGCGGTGCGACGCCGATCGATGTGCCGCCGGCCGTGCCGCCGAGCGCCAGGCCGGCGACCTGCGTGCCGTGGCCGCTGAGATCGCGGGGCGTCGCGTACTGGCTGAAGGCATCGAACCAGCTGTTGCTGCCGCCGCGGTAGCTCGCGGCGAGATCCGGGTGCAGCGCGTCGACGCCGGTGTCGACGATCGCGATCACCGCGCCCTCGCCCTGGAAGCCGCGTTGCCAGAGTTCGGGCGCCCGCACCAGGTTGATATTCCACTCCGCCGGCAGCGGATCGCCCACCATCGGCAGCGGCGCCGCGAGCGACGCATCGAGGCGCAGCTGCAGGACCGCGGGGTCAGTCTGCAGCGCGCGGATCAGTTCGGGGGAGGCCCGCATCGCGACTGCATTCGCGATCCACAGCGAGCGTACATCGCGTGCACCATAGGCGCGCGCCGTAGCGAGCAGTGGCGCCTCGTCCGCGCTCGCGCTTTCGGTCAGTTCACGGACCACCCGCAGCCGCCGTACTGAGCGGCGTTCCGCCCGCAGCGATCGCTTCAGGGAATGCGCGGTGGTCTGGCTCCTGTAGCTGACGATGACCGGAATGTCCTCGCCGGGCCTGGCCGAGGTGATCGCAAGCTCGAGTTCAGTGGCGGGCGCAGCTGCACCCACCGCGGCCGTCCAGCTCGTGAACGCCGCGATCGCCACCAGGCGACCAATATGGTTCACGGCGGATGCCATAGCCTGCCTATTCCACAATGAGATGTTTGAACCTGAGCTCACCCAGCTCTGCTGTTACGCGGCTGCCCGTCTCCAGGCCGCCGCTGTTGATGAACATGACGAAGTACGTGCGTCCCGATTTCTGCGGTGCCTGGGTCTGGCGCAGTGAACCGAGCTTGGCGGTGGTCGGCACCGCCATGACGGCTCCGTTCGCCTCGTTGACCAGGCGCGGGTGCACCTTCACCGTGGGACCGAGCACCGCCCTGGCGCGCTCGGGGTCCAGTACCCGGTATCTGAGGTCGATATAGCGGCCCGCCGCGGTGAGGCGCACCGATTCGACGGTGATCGGCTCGCCCGCGCCTGGCGCGCGCGAATTCTGCGTGGCGCAACCCCCCGCCAGCAGAGCCGCAGCCAGCAGACCGAGGCTAGCTCCGCGAATGGCCCGCCTGCGGGTCCGGCCCCCGGGTACGACGGTGTACAGATGCGGAGAATGCGTCATTACACATGCCTCTGGGTCCGTGCGCCGTGCCTTATGGAGTCACTTTGCTGACATCCATTTCGAGAGCCGAGATGTGAGCGGGCACACCATTCGCTTCCGGAACCGCGATCTCGAACCGGAGGCGCTTGCAGTCCTTCGGATCCGAGCCTGGGTCGGTGTAGGTCCACGATGTCGTAGCGGCCGAGGCCGGCAGCGGAATCGTGGTAAGCAGGCCCTGGAAGCAGGTCTTGCCGGCCACCGGCAGGACCGTGATGGTGAGCGTCGTGGCGGTCGGCAACGCGCGCACTGAGCCTGCCAGGTTCCAGTGATCGTCGATGGTACCGGCCGGATTGATGAACTGCCGCGTACCCACATGCTGGTCGTGCACGATGTGCACCCCTGCAGGCCCACTGGTGAGCTGCGCCGCTGTCGTCGCCTCTTGTGCGACGTAGCTGAATGTGGCGTCTCCCACCCAGTTGGTCGCTCCGGCAGTGAAGCGTACGCGACCCCTGTTGGCTCCGGTGCTGGTATCGACTTCGAGCACCGCTCCGGGCCCGGCGCCCAGGAGCGCCGTCACCGAGCCGACCGCGACACGCAGCGCATCGAACTGCGCGTCGGTGTCATTCGCGAGTACGCCCGGCGTCGCGAAGGTCGTGGTGCCCGGGTTGTCGTTTACAGTGACGTAGA
>JBAQWM010000020.1:0-25294 GCA_049298915.1 Steroidobacteraceae bacterium
ATCGAACCCAGGTCACGCTCCACGCCAAGGCACCGCGCCGCATGGATGGTCGCCGATCGTATGGCGTCGAGCGGGCTCAGCCCGTGGCGCACCAGGTAGGCGAACTGCCTCGCATTCTGGCCGCGCGGGAATATCCCGGCATCGGTGCCGAAACCGATCCGCACCCCCGCCTGAACCGCATTGCGGAACGCCACGCGCTGCGCGCTTGATCCCCTCGGCGCCATGAGCGTGCGCGACGACGAAGCTGCCGGCGTGGACAATGACTGTCTCGGCCGCGACAAACGGCGCTGCGACGAGCAGCGCGGCGAGTAGCGGACAGGCGGTGGCGAGTTGCCGTATTTTCACCTTATGTTCTCGGTCAGCCCGGGGCGGGCGGCGCGCCATGATAATTGAAGGGCGCTATTGCGAATAAAAACCAGGTAGCAAACACACGAGACAAATGCTGCGTTAGCATGTTGCCGGCCGACAAAACCGGACTGGTCATCCTCCGAAAATGCGAACAATCCTGGCACTGACATTGATGCTGACGATCGGGGTCTGTGCGGCGGCTCCCCGGGCGCGTGATCTCGGCGTGCCCTTCGATGGCGTACCGGGACCGCTGAATGCGATCACGGATGTGCCCGGCGTCACCGTCGGCCAGGTGACGTTGATCGAGGACCTGGAGGGCGGGAGCGGGGTGCGTACCGGCGTCACGGCAATCCTGCCGCGCGGCCGCGACAGCCTCGATCTGCATGCCTTCGGCGCCTGGTTCGCGCTGAATGGTGCTGGTGAACTGACCGGCACGACCTGGCTCGAGGAATCCGGACAACTCGAGGGGCCGGTATTGCTGACCAATACCCACAGTGTCGGCATCGTGCACGACGCAGCCATCGCCTGGCGCGTGCGCCAGGGCCGGGCGGATGACACCGGCTACTGGTGGTCCTCCGCCGTGGTCGGCGAAACCTGGGACGGACACCTGAACGACATCAACGGATTCCACGTGCGGGCCCTGCACGTGGACCAGGCACTCGAAAAGGCAGCTGCCGGGCCGGTCGCAGAAGGCAATGTCGGCGCCGGCACCGGCACCATCTGCTATGAGTTCAAGTGCGGCATCGGCACAGCCTCGCGCAGGGTCGTGCTGGATGGCCGCGAGCACATCGTCGGCGTGCTGGTGCAGGCCAATAATGGCCTGCGCGACGGCCTGAGCATCGCTGGCGTGCCGGTGGGCCGGCACCTGCGGGCGGACCGCGTCTACAGCCAGGACAATGAATCGGCCAGCGAGACCGGATCCATCATCATCGTCATCGCGACCGATGCGCCGCTGCTGCCGCATCAATTGAAGCGGCTGGCAAAGCGCGCGGCCCTCGGTCTCGCACGCACCGGTTCGACCGCGGACAATGGTTCCGGGGATATTTTCATCGCCTTCTCGACGGCGAATGCGGCCGCCCTCGGCCGCGCAAAGGGCGCAATGGCCGAGGTACTGCCCAATTCGAAGCTCGATGGCCTGTTCCGCGCCACGGCGCAGGCGACCGAGGAAGCGATCGTGAACGCGATGGTCGCAGCGCGCGACATGCGGGGCACGAAAGGCCGCTATGCGAAGGCGCTGCCGCATGCCGAGCTGGTCGCCCTGCTCGAGCATTACGGCCGATTGAGCAGGTAGCGCCCGTACCAGCCGAGTTGTCTCTCGGTCCGGTCACGGATGTAGCTCGGCACCGTCAGCGGGTGCCATTCGCCCGGATAGATCACGAGTTCGGTCGGCACGCCGAGCGAGCGCAGCGCCTGGTACATGTGTTCGCTGCCGAGGCAGGGCACATTGAGGTCGAGTTCCTCGCAATAGAATGAGGTCGGCGTCGCGATGCGGTCGGCGCGCAGGAATGGAAAGCTGACCCGGTCCCAGGCGCTGCGGTCGTCCCACGGCCTGCCGAGTTCGAGCTCGTACTCGCGCGTGTACTGGTCGGCGCCGTACATGCCGATGATGTTGGAGCTTCCGGCGCCGCTGACTGCGGCCTTGAAGCGCATGTCGCGCGCGATCACGTAATTCGTCAGCATGCCGCCATAACTGCGGCCGCCGATACCGAGGCGCTCCGGATCGGCGACGCCGAGCGCGACGGCATGATCCACCGCCGCCAGCACGTCGGCGGCGTCCTTGTTGCCCCAGTCCGCGAAGATCGCGGCTGCAAAATCGAGGCCGCGGCCCGAGCTGCCACGGGGATTCGCGGCCACGACGGCATAACCCTGCGCGGCGAACACCTGCCACTCCGCCATGAATTCATGGCTGTACTGGTAAACCGGGCCGCCGTGAATCCTGAGCAGGGTCGGATAACGTCGCCCCGCCAGATAATCGACCGGCTTCACGAGGAAACCGGAAATACGCGTTCCGTCGGAGCTGTCGAACTCGATCGGTTCCGTCACCGCAAGCCGCCGCTCGCGCAGGAACGCGTTGTGATCGGTGAGCACGCGCAAGCCGCGCCGCTCGACGGCCGCCAGTTCGTACGGCCGGTAATCGTCGCCACCCAGCACGGCGATGCGGCCATTCGGCGCGAGCGCGAAGGCATAATCGAAGCGCGCGCCCGAGGTGAGCGGCGTGATCCTGCCGCTGGCAAGGTCGATGCGGGACAGCCAGGTGACCCGGTTGTGCTCGATGAGCGCCAGCACGGAACGCCCATCGGCGCTGAAATGCGGGTAGCTGAAGGAGCGGTCGATCGCCGCGGGAAGCGTGGTTGCGCCCGATGCGACGTCGATGACGGCCAGTTGTATCGGCACGTATTCGTGCAGGCGATCCTCGCCGGAGCGCAGGTAGACGATGCGCCGGCTGTCGGCGCTCCATTCCGGCCGCGCCTCCCAGTAAGGATCCAGATCGGCGCCGGTGAAACTGGTGAGCAGGCGTTCTTCCGCGCCGGCCCGAGGTTCGATCAGGTAAATATCCCAGTTCCGGTGGCGATCGGGATCCGCGCCGCGCTTGGTGACGTAGGCAATCTGCCCGCCGTCCGGCGACCACGAGGGGAGATATTCGTCGTGCGCCCCCGCCGTCAACTGCGTGGACTTGCGCCCCTCGAGTTCGAACAGGTAGAGATGCTGGCGCCGCTCCGTCAGCCAGCCGAGGAAGTCCTCCTTGAACTGGTAGCGGTTGATGACGATCGGCACCGGCTTGGGCGGTTCCGCTTCGCCTGCGGGCCGCTCGGGGTCGCGAGCGATGATTGCAAGCCGCCGGCTGTCCGGCGCCCAGGCATAGTCGGCGACGCCACCCGGAAAATCCGTCAGCTTTTCGGCCTCGCCAATTGCCGCGGGCATAGCCCAGACCTGCGTCGTCGCGTCTTTGCCACCGCGATCCGACAGGAATGCGATCCATGACCCGTCGGGACTCCAGGCGGGCTGCCATTCATCTGCGGCAGCGGTCTGTGTCAAGGCGCGCGGCTCGCCGCCATCCCAGCGCACGCGCCAGAGATCCGTGCCTGGCGCATCGCGCACCAGGTCATTGATCGTCACGGTGTAAGCGAGCCAGTTACCGTCCGGCGAGAATGCCGGTTCCGCAAGCTCGGCAATCCGGAGCTGGTCGTCGACGCTGAAGGGTTTGTCTGCAGCCTGCGCGGGCAACGCCAGCGTGCATAGCAGGAGCGCCAGCCGGCCGCCCCTCATTGCTTATCGCCAGCCAGCGCCTCGTCAAGGCTTTGCCGCAACCAGGTCATCGCCTCGTCCACCTCGGCTTCGCTCACGCACAAGGGCGGCATGAAGCGCAGCGTCGAGACGCCGCAGGACAGCAGCAGCAGACCGTTCTGGTAGGCTCGATGCAGCAGCCGTTCGACCAGCGCGCGGGCCGGCGCGCCGCCCTTTTCGATCATTTCCACGCCGATCATTAGTCCGCGCCCGCGCAGATCGCCGATGCAGGGATAGTGCGGCTTCAGTTCCGCGAGCCGCTTCATGAAATGCGCGCCGACCTTTGCCGCATTCGCAACGTACTGTTCGCGCACCAGGTCGATGGTCGCATTGGCGGCTGCGCAGCACAGGGGATTGCCGCCGAAGGTATTGCCGTGCGCGCCTTTCTTCCATTTCTGCATGATGCTGCGCTTCGCGACGACGGCGCCGATCGGCAGTCCGGATCCGAGGCCCTTGGCAAGCGTCATGATGTCCGGCGTCACGCCGGAATGCTCCGCCGCAAACATGCGCCCGGTGCGGCCGATGCCCGACTGCACCTCGTCGAACACGAGCAGGATCCCGTGTTCGTCGCAGAGCGAGCGCAGGCCCGCGAGAAAACCGTCCGGCGGCACCAGGTAACCGCCCTCGCCCTGCAGGGGCTCGACGACGATCGCGGCGACCTCCGCAGCCGGCAGGTTGCGCTCGAACAGCATGCCGATGTAATCGAGCACCGCTTGCCCCTGGTCGGTGCCGGCAAACAGCGGCCGGTAGGTATTCGGGTACGGTACATGCGTGACGCCCGGCATGGCGGGCGCGAATCCGGCCTGCTGCGTGTACTTGCTCGAAGTCAGCGCCAGCGATCCCATCGTGCGGCCGTGAAAACTCCCGAGAAAGGCGATGATTCGCTGGCGGCCAGTGGCATAGCGCGCGAGCTTCAGTGCGCCTTCGACCGATTCGGTGCCGGACTGGCAGAAGAAGCACATGCCGGGCTCGCCGAGCGGCACGATGGCGGACAGGCGTTCCGCGAGCGCCGTCATCTCTTCGTGCCAGTAGTCGCTCGAGATGTGCAGGAACTTGCCGGCGGCCTCACGCACCGCCTCGACGACCCGCGGATGAGCATGCCCGGTGGCGCAAACCGCGATGCCGGCGGCGAAATCCAGGAAGCGGTTTCCGTCCACGTCCCAGGCCTCGGTGCCGCGCCCGTGGGAGATCACGAACGGATAATCGCGGGGATAGGAGGGCGAGGCGACCTTGCGGTCGCGTTCGATCATCGCGCGCGCCTTTGGCCCTGGCAGTTCGGTCCTGATCCGCGGGTTTTTCATGGGATTTCCGGCGCGTTTTGCCAGGGTCATGTGGGTAGCCTCACTGGTTCGCGGTGTGCGGCAGCGGTGCGGGCCTCGAGCGCGCGCAGCGCCCCAAGTTCCGCCGCTGTCGGCGCTGCAATTGTCTCGACCTTCTGCGCGACGGTGAGCTTCCAGCCGACCGCGGCGTGCGCTTCATCTGACGATACGCCGGGGTAGGCTGCTGCCAGGGCGAGCTCCCCACCGGCCTGCGGTTTCAGTATCCCGACATCCGTCACGACAGCGGCGGGTCCGCCGCCACGGGCGCCGCTGCTGCTGCGGCCTTCAAAATGCCCACCGCTGGTCTGGAAGTCCAGCCTGGGGACGAAGCTGCGCGTCGTGGCTTTCATGACGACGAATACCTGGCGGGCATGCGCGGCAATCTCGGTGGCGCCGCCCGCACCCGGCAGCCGCGTGCGCGGCTTCTCGTAGGATCCGATGACGGTGCTGTTGAGATTGCCGAAGCGATCGATCTGCGCGGCCCCCAGGAATCCGACGTCGACGCGCCCGGCCTGCAGGTAATCGCTGAATATGTCCGGCAGCGGCACGACGCAGGCCGCGGTTTCGGCCAGCTCGCCGTCGCCGATCGAGAGCGGCAACACGCTGGGTCGCGTGCCGATCGTGCCGGACTCATATATGAGCACCAGTTCGGGGGCGTGGGTGAGGCGCGCCAGATTGCAGGCTGCGCTCGGCAGGCCGATACCGACGAAGCAGACTTGGCCGTTCTGCAGCAGGCGCGCTGCAGCGACCGTCATCATCTCGTCGCGCGACCATGCGCTCATGGCGCCCCCCGCGGCCGGCGCGTGCGCTTCACGCAGCCTCCCGGGCGATGCTCGCGAGAAACCCGCGGTGATCGCGCGTGCCGCGCACGTGCCGGTCGATCCAGGCCGTGAACTGCGCGCGGTCGCGCGCGATCGCGTCCCAGCGCAGGTAGAAATCGTTGTCGCGCGCATAACGGCCCTGCGCGTAGGAAGGCCAGGCGCCACCGGGGCAGTGCGAAACGATACCAACCGTGAAATGCGGCAGCAGCACGCCATTCATCGCGGGCTGGAATTCATCCACGATCTGCTCGACCGTGACGATCAGGAGCCTTGCCGCAAGCCCGGCTTCGCGCTGCGCGCCGACGATACCTTCGATCGCAACATTCCCGCGCCGGTCGGCGCGCTGCGCGTGCAGGATGGTAACGTCCGGGTTGACCGCCGCAACGGCCGCGAGCTCCTCGCCCGTGAACGGGCAGCGCACGCTGCTGATGCGCGGGTTGTGCTGCGGCAGGTCCGTGCCTATGTAGCCGCGCAGCGTGCCGAAGGGCAGGCGCGCGGCGCCGGCGCTGTATGCCACCGCCATGCCGGCGTGCGTATGCTCGTCGAGCTCGAGTGGCCGCGGCCAGCCGTTCTCGACTGCGTCGCGGATGCGGTGGGCCGAGCCGACGCCCGGGTTTCCGCCCCAGGAGAAAGTCAGCCGACGTGCGCAGCCGGCGCCGATCATCTGGTCGTAAACGAGATCGGGCGTCATCCGGATGAGGTGCAGGTCGCGCCGTCCCTGGCGGATCAGCTCGTGCCCCGCCGCAAATGGGATCAGGTGCGTGAAGCCCTCGAGCGCGACCGATGCACCGTCGGGCACATGCCTGGCAATCGCCTCCGACAGCGGCAGGAACTCCGTCATTCACTCCACCACGGTCAGCGACTGCTCCCGCATGTACTGCGGCAGGTAGTAGAAGGAAGCGATGGCCTTGCCGGTCGAGCCGGAACCCTTCCACCCGCCGAATGGCTGGTAACCCGGCCAGGCGCCGGTGGTCGCGCCCTGGCCGCGATTCGCATAGGTCACGCCGGCCTCGATATTGTCCTGGAACCAGCGCACATCCTCGGCCGAGCCATAGACGCCGGCCGCGAGACCCATTTCGGTGTCGTTCGCGAGACGCATGGCGGCATTTCGATCGCGATAAGACTGAACCATCAGGATCGGCAGGAACATCTCGTGGCGCCAGAGCGGATGGTCGGGCGGAGCTTCGGCCAGCACTGGCTCAACGTAAAAACCGCGGCTGAAATCTCCGTCCTTCAGTACGCAGCCGCCGCGGCGAAGTTTCGCCCCCGCTGCGCGCAATTCGCCGACGTAGCGTGCGTAATTCTGGTGTGCCCTGGCATTGACCACCGGGCCCAGCCAGGTCTCGCGTTTTCTTGGATCGCCGATGCGGATCGCGTCGATCTGCGCTTCGAGACGCGACAGCAGCTCGTCGGCCGCGGCCTCGTGCACATAGAGACGAGACACTGCCGAACACTTCTGTCCGCCCAAGCCGTAGGCGGAACGCAGGATTCCGCTGGCGGCGCGGTCGAGATCCGCCCGCTCGGTCACGATGCAGGGATTCTTGCCGCCCATCTCCGCGATGCAGGGCCGCGGGTACCTGCCGCCCGCCATCGCGCCGAGGATGGTGCGGCCGACCGCGACCGAACCGGTGAATGTGACGCCTGCGGTGCGCGGGTCGGCAACCAGCGCCTCGCCGGCAGCTGCGCCCGAGCCGGAGATGTAATTGAAGACGCCCGGCGGCAGGCCGGCGTCACGAATGCAGTCGGCAAGCCAGCGCCCGGCCCAGGGCGTATCGGAAGAACATTTCAGTACCACCGTGTTGCCGGTGACGAGGGCCGCCGCCGCGGGCCCGCCGGCAAGCGCGAGCGGGAAATTGAAGGGGGCGATGATTCCCCAGACGCCATAGGGGCGCAGCACGCTCCGGTTCCGCGATACGAAGCCCTCGAGCGGGTCGTTCGGCAGCTCGACTTCATAGCCATGGTGCGATTCGATGTCGTCCGCATAGCAGCGAAAAAAATCCACTGTTTCCTGCGCCTCGCCGAGCGCCTCCATGCGGTTCTTGCCGACCTCGAGCACGAGCGCGGCGGCGATCTCGTAGACACGCTCCTCCATGAGGTCCGCAACGCGCCGTACGAGTCTTGCGCGCTCCGCAACCGGCGTTGCGCGCCAGCCCGGGAATGCCCTGGAGGCGGCCGCCAGCGCCGCATCGACATCCTTCAGCTCTGCCATCGGAAAACGGCCGAGTCCGAGCTCGCGGTCGATGGGGCTCGTGCGTTCTTCGTGTGCGCCCGCATCGACATCGCGACCGCCTATGAACAGGCGCTGCGTGCGACCGAGCTCGCCGCCCAGCTTTGCGAGCGCGCGCTCGAAACGCTCGTGCATCGCCTCGGGCGGGTTGAACATGGTCGCGTAGGTCAGGCGGAAACTCATGGCTTCTTCTCCATCCCGGCGCCGGGAAAAAATCGGGTCAACAAGCGGTCGAGCAGCGACAGGGCGGCTGCCAGATCGGTTTCGTCGATCACGAGTGGCGGCGCGATGATCAGCAGATTGCCGCGTGAACCGAAGGATACGCCCTCGTCCAGCGCGGCGCGCAGCATGGCGCGCTGGGCGTCGGTCTGCTGCGGCCAGGGCGCCAGCGGTGTGCGTGGCGCGGGATCGGCGACGAGTTCGACGACCGCGAACAAGCCGTGGCCGCCGCGCACCTCCCCGATCACGGTATGCCGCGACTGGAGCTTTCGAAGTTCCGCGAACAGGCGGGCCCCGAGCCTGCGCGAGCGCTCGATCAGGCGCTCATCGCGGTAGGTATCGAGCGCTGCGAGCCCCGCAGCGCAGGACAGCGGGTGACCGCTATACGTCAGGCCACCGTAGAACATCTGCCGCTCGATGCCTCGCGCGATTGCGGAGCTCATGACGACCGCGCCGAGCGGAACCGCGGCTCCGGTCAAGCCCTTTGCCAGCGTCATGATATCGGGACGGCCCTGTTCGCCGTGTCGTTGCCACGCGAACCATTCGCCACAACGTCCGAAGGCGCTCATGACTTCGTCCGCGATCAGGAGCACGCCGCGCTCGCTGGTCTGCTCACGAAGCATCGGCCAGTAGCTGTCCGGCGCCACGATGCCATTGCTGCCTGCATTCGACTCCATCAGCACGGCGGCGACCCTTTCGGCGCCCTCCTTGTCGATGCATTCGGCGACTGCGGCGGCGGCCCGCTGCCCGCACTCATGCGCTGAATGGCTGCCGAATGGACAGCGATAGGAATAGGGTGGCGGCACGTGGCGCACGCCCCAGGCAGAGGCGTCGACCTGGTGCGCGGTGCGGCTGTCTCCGGAGAGCGCCATGTCCATGTAGCTGGCACCGTGATAGGAGCGATCACGCGTCACGACGAGTCCGCGTGCCTTGCCGGAAGCCTGGCGCGCTATGCGCACGGCATTCTCATTTGCGTCGGCGCCGCCGAGCGTGAAGAACACGAGACCGCCCTCGAAACCGGAGAGTTCGAGCAGTCGCTCAGCGAGTTTCCTGCGCGGTTCTGCACCCCAGGCGCTGGTGACGAAACTGAGGCGCTCTGCCTGCGCACGGATCGCGGCGACCAGCCGCGGGTGTTGGTGGCCGAGGTTGCTGCATTCGACCAGGCTGCTCATGTCGAGGAGTTCGCGCCCATCCTCGAGCAGCAGCCTGGCGCCGCTTCCGCCGACGACGGTAGGAGCATTCCACTCTGCCGGTACGCACCAGCTGTGCAGCACGGAATCACGCTCGGGCGACATGCACGGGATTGTCTCAACCCGCCGCACATGGCGCCAGCACATCAGTTCGACCTTGAGATTGCCGGACGGGCGGCTCAGTCTTGCGCTGTGCGATGCGGGATTCCCATGGCGCGCGTCCTGGCCGTCACCGGGGGCCGCGCCGGCCGATCATTCCACGGTGAAGCACGGAACCTGAGGAATCACTGATGAAACCGATCATTTGCGCAGTGGGATTGCTGATTCTGGTTGCCGTGGGCGCGGGCGCGTTCATCTGGTCCGGCGCCTACAATGTCGCGGCAGACCAACCGCATTGGCGACTGACGGAGCAGTTGATGGCAACGCTTCGCGAGCGCTCCATCGCAGCGCGGCAGTCCGAGGCTGGCATGCCGGACCTCGACGATCAGTCGCTGGTCCAGGCGGGCGCCGGGAACTACGAGGCCATGTGCGAAGGCTGCCACCTCGCGCCCGGCGGATCCGCGACGGAACTCAGTATCGGTCTTTATCCGGCGCCTCCGGACCTGAGCAAAGACGACACTGAAGACCCTGCCGAGGCATTCTGGTCCATCAAGCACGGCATCAAGATGTCCGGCATGCCGGCCTGGGGAAAGAGCATGGACGACGCCTCGATCTGGGGGATGGTGGCATTCATCCGGAAGCTGCCGGACATGTCCGCAGACCAGTACCGCGAACTGGTCGAATCCAGCGGGGGGCACTCGCATGGCGGTGGCGATGCTGCGCCGGAGGAAGCCGCGAAAACCCATGTCCATGCGGATGGATCGCAGCACGAACACAAGGACTGAGGGGAATGGAGTGATTCGCCCCGTCGATCAGCGTCGCGGAAACTGTCGGCAAGAGAGGCTTGCGTTCGAAGGGTGACCGGCTGTTCAGAACATCCGGCGGCCCAGCCACCAGGCGCCGGCAGCGATCAGCGCCGAGGCCGGTATCGTCAGGATCCAGGCGATCAGGATATTGCCGGCTACGCCCCACTGCACGGCGCGCACGCGATGCGTCGAACCCACGCCGATGATGGCACCCGTGATCGTGTGCGTCGTCGAGACCGGGATCCCGAAGTTGCTGGCGAGGAACAGCGATATCGCGCCGCCGGTCTCTGCGGCGAATCCGCCGATAGGCTTCAGCTTCGTGATCCGCTGGCCCATCGTCTTGACGATGCGCCAGCCGCCGAACAGCGTGCCGAGCGCGATCGCGATGTAGCAGGATACGACGACCCAGTAGGGCAGATGCTCGCGGCCCGTCAACCCGGCCGCGATCAGCAGCAACCAGATGATGCCCATGGTTTTCTGCGCATCGTTGCTGCCGTGCCCGATGCTGTAGAGCGCTGACGACACCAGTTGCAGGCGGCGGAACCAGCGGTCGGTCGTGCGCTGCGTCCTGCGCCTGCAGATCCACGAGACGGCGACCGTCAGCAGCCCTGCGAGCAGCATGCCGAGCATCGGCGCCACGATGATGAAGGTCGAGGTCTTGATGATGCCGGGCGCCAGCAGCGGCGCCGTACCCGCCTTGGCGACGGTTGCGCCGATCATTCCCCCGATCAGGGCGTGTGACGAACTGGACGGCAGGCCGAAGTACCAGGTGATGACATTCCAGGCGATGGCGCCGGTCAGCGCGCCGAATATCACGTAGTTGTCGACAACTTCCGGATCGATGATGCCCTTGCCGACGGTCGCCGCCACGTGCAGTTCGAACAGCGCAATGGCGACGAAATTGAAGAACGCCGCCCAGACGACGGCCTGGTAGGGCTTCAGGACGCCGGTCGAGACGACGGTCGCGATCGAATTCGCGGCGTCATGGAAGCCATTCATGAAGTCGAATGCGAGCGCGAGCGCCACCAGGGCGATCAGCGTCATCGTGACAACACCGACTTCCATCGTCAGCCGTTCTCGAGCACGACGCCTTCGATGACAAGCGCGACATCCTGGCACTTGTCGGTGGTCAGCTCGAGCAGCTCGTAGACAGCCTTCAGCTTCATGAGTTGCCGCACGTCCTGCTCCTCGCGGAACAGCTTCGAGATCGCCGCCTGCGTGACCCGGTCGGCATTCGTCTCGAGGCCATCGATTTCCTGGCAGATCTTGAGGATCGCCGGACCATTGTCCATGGAGGACAGCTGCGTCACGGCGCTCTCGACCAGCCGGCAGCAGACGTGCACGAGATCGGCCAGGTGGGAAACCTCCGGGGTCAGCACATGAACGTCGTAGAGCGTCAGCGACTCGGCCGTGTCCTGCATCAGGTCGAGGATGTCGTCCATGCGCTGGATCAGCTTGTTGATCTGGTCGCGGTCGAATGGCGTGACAAAGGTGTTGTGCATCAGAGCGACGGTCTCGTGCGTGACCCTGTCGGCCGCCTGCTCGACGGACTGGATTTTTGCCACCCAGTCCTCGCGGCGGCTGTCGTCGGAATAGTGGGTCAGCATTTCGACCAGCGCAGCCGCGCCCTGGACCACGAGCGAAGCGTGGCTGTTGAACAGGGTGAAAAAATGTCGCTCGCGCGGCATCAATACGGACAATAGGCGCATGGCGCATCCCCGATACGTGTTGCAGCGGCAATATTCTAGTCTTCCGCCGCGGTGTGTTGGGGTATCTTTGGCATCATGAAATTCGATCTGCGATGTTGGCTACCGTGCCTCAGCGCGTGCCTGCTGTTGTCTGCGGCATTCCCGGGCGATGCCGGGGAGACCGATGCCGTAACCGCGCGCCTGATCGCGGAACTCGGCCTCCGGGAATCGGCGCGACCGGTGTCCGAGCTGCCCGGGTGGCGAGCGCCAGGCCGCATCGTGGTGGCCGCTGCGGACCCCGAACGCCTTGCCTGGCTGCAGGCCGCGGTGCCGGACGTGCAGCTGGTCGGCGTGAAAAATGCCGAAGAGGCGGCGCGCGAGGCGCGCGACGCCGATGCCGTCGTTGGCTACTGCACCGCTGCGGTTCTCGAGGCGGGCAGCCGCATCCGGTGGATCCAGGCTTTCTATGCCGGCGTCGAGCGCTGCATCGCGGTGCCCGGTCTTGCGGCGCGCGGCATCGTGCTCACCAATATGCAGAAGGTCGCGGGTCCGGTGATGGCGGAGCACGTGCTCGCATTCATGCTGGGGCTGGCCCGCGGATTCGCGAGCTATGTGCCCCTGCAGGAACGCGGGCAATGGTCTGACGACGCGGTGCCGGCAGCGCGCATGTGGTCGCTCGAAGGCCGCACGGTACTGGTAGTCGGCCTCGGCGGCATCGGTACCGAAGTTGCGCGGCGCGCGCATGCACTGGGCATGAATGTGATCGCCACCCGCAATACGCCGCAGCACAAGCCGCCATTCGTCAACGAGCAGGGATTGAGCGGAGACTTGCGGGCGTTTGCCGGGCGTGCCGATGTCATCGTCAATTGCCTGCCGCTGACGCCGGAGACCAGGGGCATCTTCGACCGGAATTTCTTCGATGCGGCGAAGCGCGGCGCGCTTTTCATCAATGTCGGCCGCGGCGCGAGCGTCGTGACGGCGGACCTGGTCGCGGCGCTCGCGGATGGCCGGATCGGTGGCGCGGGCCTCGATGTCACGGATCCCGAGCCGTTGCCGGCCGATCATCCGTTATGGCGCGCGCCGAATGTCCTGATCACGCCGCATGTCTCCGCGATGGTCGAATCGAGCGACGAGCCGCGCTGGCTGATCGTGCGCGAAAACCTCAGGCGCTATGCTGCGGGCGGCCGGCTGCTTTCGGTGGTGGACATGGAGCGGGGCTACTGAGGCGGGCGGTGTCGAATCGCACGCTGCCGCTGGACGATCGTGCCTACGAGTACCTGCTCGCCAAATCACTGCGCGAGCCGGCGGCGCTCGCGGCGCTGCGTGTCGAGACCGCGTCACACCCGCGCGCGAACATGCAGATCGCGCCGGAGCAGGGCCAGTTCATGCAGCTGCTGGTGCGGCTGATCGGCGCGCGCCGCACGGTCGAGATCGGCGTATTCACGGGCTATTCGAGTCTTGCGGTCGCGCTGGCCTTGCCGGATGACGGCCGGGTGCTCGCTTGCGACATCAGCGAGGACTATGCGGCGATCGCGCGGCGGCATTGGCGGCTTGCAGGCGTCGCGCACAAGATCGAGCTGGTGCTCGCGCCTGCGCTTGCGACGCTCGACGCCCGCATTGCCGCCGGCGCGGCCGGCAGCTACGACTTCGCCTTCATTGACGCCGACAAGACTGCCTATCTCGCCTATTACGAGCGGCTGCTGCGGCTGGTGCGCCCCGGCGGTCTGATCGCGGTGGACAACACGCTGTGGAGCGGCGCGGTCGCAGATCCGGAGGATCGCGATGCGGACACGCGGGCCTTGCGGGCATTCAACGATCATCTGCTCGCGGACCAGCGCATCGACCTGTCGCTGGTGCCGATCGGTGACGGCCTGACGCTCGCGCGGCGGCGGGGTTGAATCCGCTTTCACTCGCTGGTAACGCGAGTATGATCGGCTGAGGGGGCAGGCCAGGAGAGAAATGTCATGAACGGTTATCGCCTCGTTCCTTGGGTCGCCTTGCTGATGCTGGCCGCTGCGGCCGGTTGCGAAAGTGCCAGGCAGAAACCGGAAGCCTTTCCGCAGGCGGCGGCCGATGGCTGGGTCGCGGCATTCAACAGCGGTGACGCGGCCGGACTTGCGCTGATGTACAGCCCGAGGGCGGAGATACTGCCGCCGAATCAGCCGATCGTCAGCGGCCACCACGCCATCGAGGAATTCTGGACTACGGCGAATCCGGGCACGGTGCGCGTCGAATTGTCCGAGGTCCAGGCCACGAAGATGGGAGAAATGTGGTTCAGGGAGGGCACTTATACTGCCGTCGATCAGGCAGAGGGCGAGCCGGAGTTCGGCAAGTTCATAGAATTATGGAAGAAGGTTGACAGCGCCTGGTTCCTGTATCGCCAGATGTGGAGCCCGAATTCGCCGCCGCCGGCTGAGATGCTGGCGACCATCCCGCCGGCCTGAGGGTTTCGAAATGGGGAGGCTCACCCGGACACTGGTTCTGGCCGTTCTGGCAGCCGGCTGTGTCCAGAGTCCGGCGCCGGAACCATTCCCCCAGGAAGTCGCGGACGCCTGGGTCGAACGCTATGCGGCGCATGACGCGGCAGGTGTCGCTGCGCTCTATACCGCGGACGCGCAGTTACTGCCGCCGGATATGGAAATCATCAGCGGCCGCGCAGCGATCCAGGAATTTGTCGCGCGGACCAATCCGCCTGGTAGCGCGCCGCTTGAAATGGCGACGACCGAGACATTGGTATTCGGCGATTTCGCCCATCGCCAGGGCAGCTTCGCGATCAAGGGTCCCGACGGCGCTGCGCCCGAGACCGGCAAGTTCATCGAGCTGTTGAAGAAGGTCGACGGCAGGTGGCTTATCTACCGCGATATATGGAACTGGAATGCCGCACCGCCGGCCCTGCCCGCACCGGATGCGCCGACCGATGAGTCTGCGTGATCACGTCGAGTCGATCCTGCCGGAATGGGAACGCTGGTATCCCAGCCTGTTCGATGCCGCGCAGGATCTGGGCATCATCCGCGCGCGGGTCTGCCCGCCGTCGTCGCTCCTGCTTTCGCGGCGGCACGCCGTGATCTACCACGAGGCGGTGCAGGCATTTCGCGCGCGCTGGAATGCGCTCGAGGAAGAGACTTAGCGTTGTGCCTGCCAGCCGGCGCGTGTCACGCGCCATTCGCCGTTTTCAAGCGCGAGCCGCAGGTCCAGATGATGGATATCCGCGGCCAGGTCCCAGCTCGAGTCCGATTCGCGCCCCAGCATGCCGACGGTCAGCTGCGCTCGCGCGAGCCCGGTACCCTGGAGCTCGATTTCATCGATGCGGGTGATCAGCCGCAGGGACTGGTGGGCGATCAGATAACCGTGCAGGTACCGGCGCATGTCCTCTGCGCCCCGACCCTCGTCGTCCCGGTAATCGTCGGCGATCAGTTCGCGCAGCGATGAAGCATCGCGGGCTTCGGCGGATTGCTCGGCGGCTTCGATCAGCGCGCGGATCCCGTCCTCGGGCGTGGTTGCGGACCCGCAGGCTGCGACCAGCCACGCAATGGCAGCGAGGCAGTCACGTGCGCGCAGGATAGGCTTCCCATTGCGGCAGGCCGTCGGTGATCTCGAACCATTGCGCGCGGCTGGTGGCAAAGACGTTTCCCACCGGTCTGGCACCCGGATCGGTGTCGAGGCCGCCGCATGGCACGACTGCACGCCCGGTAGCGGCGTTGATGCGCGGCACCGGGCTGCCGCATCGGCAGCAGAAATCCTGGCCGAAGTACTTCGCGCCGGGCAGCGAGTAATGCGTGATCCTGTCCGCGCCCTGCCGCCACGTGAGCTGCTCGCGCAGGTAGAAGGCGTTGGTGGCGTGAGCGGCGCTTCGCGCCAGCCGGCAACGCGAGCAATGGCAGTTCTGGATGCGCTCGGGCTTGCCGGCGAGCTCCCAGGCGACGTCGCCGCACAGGCAGCTGCCATGCGTGACACCGGGTATCTGCGGCGAGCGCGGGCGCTCGATGCCCATACCGCCGCCGAACTTCGGCGGATAGCCGGCATGTTGCGGCAGGCCGTCGGTGATCGGATACCAGGGCGCGCGCGAGCCCGTGAACATGTGCATCTGCGGCCGGAGGCCCGGATCATCCTCTAGATTGCCGGCCGGTATCAGCACCTGGCTCATGGCCTCAAGCAACATCGGTACTACCGAGCCGCAGGTCCGGCAGAATGGCCGGCGCCCATGCTCGGACGAGGGATAGGTTTCGATGTTTTCCCGTCCGGCGACCCAGCGGAACCCGGCGTCAGGGGCGGAGATGAAGGTCGAAAACATCGCGCCGTGGTGCTTGCGGCACATGGAGCAATGGCAGTTGGCCATCAGCAGGAATGGGCCGATGACCTGGTAACGCACGGTCCCGCAAAGACAGCTTCCGGTATACATTGCAGCACCTCGGGGCATTGGTCCCGCATAGTTTGCACCAGGGAGACCGCCGGAAATGTACACGCTTTATTACGCGCCGGGGGCGGCTAGCTTCGCCGTGCACTGGATGCTGATCGAACTCGCCGTTCCCCACCAGCTGCGGAAGATGGACCTCGAAGCCGGGGAACACCGGCAGCCCTGGTACCTGAAGCTGAACCCGAACGGGTACGTGCCGACCCTGATCGTCGATGGCGCGCCGCTCTACGAGTGCGCGGCGCTCCTGATGCTGCTGGCCGAGCGCCATCCCGAGGCAGGCCTTGCACCGCCGGTGGCAAGCCCAGAGCGCGGCCTCTACTTGAGCTGGATGTTTCACCTGTCCAACACGCTGCAGGCCGCGTATCGCGACTGGTTCTATCCCGACCAGCTGGCAGGCCCGGTTTGCGTCGAGGCGGTCAAGGCGGGTGCACGCGCAAGAATCGAATCCTGCTTTGACCGGATCGCGGCGCAACTCGGCTCAGGGGGCCCCGGCCTCGTGGGCGACCGCATCGGCGCCGTCGATTTCCTGGCAACCATGCTGATGCGCTGGTCGCGCAACATGCCGAAGCCTGCGACGGAATCGGCTGTGCTCGCGAATTACGTCAGGGGCATGAAGGCGCGGCCGTCATTCAAGACCCTCTATGCCCGGGAAGGTCTGAGCGATTGGGCTTGAGGCCTAAAGAAAGGTCCAGGTCAGGCTGAGCGAAATCGTGTCCAGACTCTCGTTGGCGACGATATTGAACCGTTCGTATTCGAGCCTGGCGCCGAGACTCCGCAGGCGCGCCTGCACGCCGACTCCCCACGCGAGCTCGGTCCCGTCCTCGTTGATCCGGAAGTTCGGGAATGCCGCGGTCGAACTGCCGTCGAAGCTCCAGGAATTGAAACCGGCCTTGGCGAACAGGTCGACGAACGGCAGGTCGAGGTAACCGACCGCAAACACGGCGGCGCTTTTTGCCTTGAGGTTGGTGCGGTCCGGGCACGGGAGGGCGATGAACTGGGCGCAGACGATGCCCGAGGGCACGGTCGCGCTGCCGTGATCGACGTAGCTTGCCTCGACGCCTAAGCTGTCGAGCGGTCGCCAGCCGGCGATGATCTTGTAGCCGTCGGTCTCGTCGTCGAATGGCCGGGCGGATTCGGGGTTCTCGAGGCCATAGTTACTCTGGGCGATCCCGGCGCCGAGGTAGATGCCGTTGTCCGCAGCCTGTGCGAGCGATGTGAAACAACACAGGCCGATCAGGCTGAGCGTGCGGGACATGTTCGCCTCCGGACCCGGGATGGGTCCATGGCTAGGACCGTACACCCATCGGGACGGTTCCCTGGGCTCAGGGATTGTCGGGGGGCGTGATGAGCGTCGGTAAGTCTTTGATGCTACAAGCGAAATTCAAGAGTGTCTCGCCGATCGTGCCGGGCTCGATCTTTTCCCAGTAGCGCAGCAGGTTGGTCGAACGCTCCGGATCCTCGTCCTGCAGGTTGTTCCACTTGTAGAAGATCAGACCGCGGGTCGATCGCTGGCGCTTGCGGCAATCCCAGTCGTCGCGACTCGCTGCGCTTTTGTGCGCCCCGGGGCTCTGTGGATTCTTGTACTCGATGCGCAGCCACATCGTGACCGCATCGCCATTACGTTCCGAATCGACCCTGGTCGCAAAGTAGACCTGCTCGGGGTAGGTTTCGAGCCACTCCCATTCGCTGCGGCCGCGCAGTTCCAGCTTCTTGACCCAGTCATTGCCGAGCCCTTTCATCGGCACCGTCTCGAGCTGCGCGCTCGCGCGCGGCGGGAGCGCCAGAAGGGCGAGGGCAGCGATGGACGCTCTGGACAGGCGGTTCATGCGTGGTTCGATGCAGCGGGGCCGGCCGGGTTCCGGATTATCAGCCGAGTATCGCCTCGCGTCGATAAAGCCGGCCGGCCAGCCAGCCGAGCAACCAGCCGAGCAGCAGGCTGCTCCCGATGGACAGCAAGAGCCAGGACGCGGCCGGCGGCTCGCCGCGCATCAGTCCCTGGATCAACAGATGCTGGGAAAGGCTCGGCACCAGCATGAGCGCTGCGGAAGGCTGGACCGACAGCACGCTTGCGATTGCGATCGGCACGGTCGGCACCAGCATGACGACGCCGAGCCAGGACTGTGCTTCCTTGTAGCTGCGCGTGAACGAGGCGACCACGGTCAGGAGCCCCGCGCCGATCAGCGCGAATGGCAGCACCACCAGAAACACGCGCATCGCCACGCCGGGACCGAAGTTGGCCGTCATGCCAAAGGTCTCGAGCGGCACGTAGCGCAGAGCCATGCTGATCGAGACGGTGACGAGCGCGAGCGCCAGGGCCATCATGCAGCATGCAGCCGCAACCTTGCCGTAGATCAGATGTTCGCGGGCGGCCGGCACCGTCAGCAGCGCTTCCAGCGAACCACGCTCGCGTTCGCCCGCCGTGGCGTCGATCGCGAGGTACAGCCCGCCCAGCAGCGTGACCAGCAGGATCACGTAACTCAGCATTCCCAGAAGCAATGTCGCACGCGCCGACGGCGTCGACACATCGACGCTGTCGATGACGACCGCGTGGACGATTGCAGGCGCTATCCCGCGCGCCTGCAGGCGCAGGGAGCCGATCGTCGCCGAATAGGATGCGATTGCCTGATGCACCCGCGCCGCGTGCCGCTCCGCGCGTGAACTGGAGCCGTCGGAATAAACGGCCACTGCTGCAGGCTGGCCGCCCGTGAAGCGCGCGGCGAAGTTGTCGGGGATGCGCAGCACGACGAGACCGTCGCTGCCGGCGATCCAGCCCCGGATCTCGGCATCGCTGCCGTCCCGCAGCGTCAGTTCGAGCCCGCTCTCGCGTAGCTGCTGCACGAGATTTGGCGCCGCACCGGCATTCGCGACCGTGAGCGGCACCATCTCGTCCTGCGAGGCGACCGAGCGCGCGAGCGCGAGCTTCATGATCAGGATGAAGAACAGCGGCGCGAATACCGGGCCCAGCACCAGGCTGGTCAGCAGCGTGCGCCGGTCGCGCAGGCTTTCGCGCAGTTCCTTCAGCATGACGGTGCGGATCACGGCGTTCATTCGAGCCCCCGCGCGTCGCCGATCGCCGCGACGAAGGCGTCTTCGAGCGTGGCTGCATCGAACTGCCGGAGCAGACTGTCCGGCGTGCCGGCCGCGACGACGCGGCCATGGTCGATGATCACGATATCGTCGCAGAGCGCGGCCACTTCCTGCATCACGTGGCTCGAGAACAGCACGCAGTGCCCGGCGGCGCTGAGCCGGAGTATCAGGGCGCGCAGGCTGCGCGTCGCCATGACGTCCAGGCCATTGGTCGGTTCGTCGAGCAGCAGGTTCTTCGGCGCATGCACAATTGCCCGCGCCAGCGCGACCTTGATGCGTTCGCCCTGCGAAAAGCCCTTGGCACGGCGATCGGCGAAGGGGTCGATTTCGAGTTCAGCGATGAGCTCGTCCACGCGCCGCGCGAGCGCCGCGCCCGTGAGTCCATGCAGCCTGCCGAAGTAGGCGATATTCTCGCGCGCCGTGAGCTGCGGGTAGATGCCCGCGGAATGCGGGAGCACGCCGATGGCCCGACGCGTTGCCAGCGAATCGTCAAGCACGTCGATGCCGTCGACGCTTGCCGCACCGGCGTCAGGACGCAGCATCGTATAGAGGACCCGCAGCGTCGTGGACTTGCCGGCGCCATTCGGCCCGAGCAGCCCGGTGATGCGCCCGTCCTGTGCCTCGAATCGGACGCCGTCGATGGCGCGGATCGTGCCGAAGCTGCGGCTCAGGCCGTCGACGCGGATCATGGCGCAGGCCCGCTGAATGACAGGAAGAATGGTGCCGGAAGGATCGCTTCCACGCAGGCCGTGTCGAGATTGTCGGGCGTGCCCTGCTGCACGAAGCGGCGCAGCAGCCGCTGCACGCAGGGAAGGCGCAGCTGTCCATGCCCCTGGCCCGGGACGATCACGTGCAGGTGCCGCTCAAATCCCTGCGCAGCCAACTCGCCGTACTGTGCAGGCGTCGCAGGATCGAACTCGCCGGACAGCAACAATGCCGGCACGCCGGAGGCGAGCGATTCGTGGAAGTCCTGGTCCACCGGACCCCGGGGCCAGACCTCGCAGATGGCGGTCATGCCATCCAGCATGATCGACCCGATGTAGGTGCGCTCGAGCTCGGCGCGATCGGCGGCGCCGGCGAAACGCGGCGCGTCCTCCGCACAGACGACGGAATGGTGCATGCCCATCGCGATCATCCGCTCGAGGTCCTCACCGAGCATTTCCGCCTGGGCAGCGAGCGGCGCGTAGTTGCCGTTGGTCGCAGCTTCATGGACCACGAGCGGCAGGACTGAAGCGGCGCGAGCCGAGTAGGTCAGCATGCGCGCCATCGTCACGAGGTGCGCGCGCGTCACCTGGATATTGCCGGCAGTTCCGGTGACCGGATCGGTGAACCGCGTCGTCACCGGTCCACGGCTGAGGCGTGCATCCAGCGTCGCGAACTGCGCCGCCAGCGCCGGGAAGCGGCCATTGCAGTCCGCATCCGCCGCGCAACGCTCGAACACGCGCCCGAGTGCGCGGTCGGATTCGATGGCGATCTGCGGCACCAGTGCGAGCGCAGGCGGGACGACGGCGTCCAGCACGATCGTGCGTGTGCGGGCCGGGTAGCGGCGGGCGTAATGCTGCGCGACGCGCGTGCCGTAGGAGCCGCCAAACAGGTTGACCCGTTCGTATCCAAGCGCCGCGCGCACGGTGTCGAGGTCGCGCACGGCGATGCTGGTCGTGTAGTACTGCGGACGACCGCTCAGGTCCGCCAGGCAGTCGCTTGCAAGCGCGCGGAGTTCCGCGGGCGACAGCTCGCCGGTCACGAGCGCCTCGTCCGGTATGTCGCAGTCGAGGCGATTGGAACCGCCGGTGCCGCGCTGGTCGACGAGCACCAGGTCGCGTTCGCGCCGGATGCCGTCAAATGCACCCACCAAGGGCGCGTAGGCTTCGATCGTACCCTGGCCTGGCCCGCCGGCAATCAGGAACAGGGGATCGGGTTTCGCCTGCGTCGCGACCGCGGGCACCACGGCGATGGCGAGGTCAATGTCCGGGCCACCCGGATCGTCCGGATCCTCGGCGACTGTGAGCTTGCCGCAGCGCGCTTCGACCGAGACCAGGCCATCCGCGTCGCTGATCCGGCAGGGCTCGAGCGCGAGTCGGCCTGCGCCCGCGCTTGCCGCTGGCGGTGCGTAAGAGAGCAGCAGGGCGCCGAGCAGCGCTGCCGCGAATACGAATGGGGCGGGCCTTGGACTGTTCATATCGCCCATATTGTCTGGTCGCGGGCTTCCATTACAGATGTTCGTCGGCGCGGTACCATGGCGCCCCGGATACGGAATCTCCATGCAGCGTTTCGATGTCATCGTCATCGGCGGCGGCCACGCCGGCACCGAGGCGGCCCTGGCGGCCGCCCGGACGGGCGCGGCCACGCTGCTCGTGACCCAGAAGCTTGCGACCATCGGCCAGATGAGCTGCAACCCGGCGATCGGCGGCATTGGCAAAGGCCACCTGGTCCGCGAGATCGACGCGATGGGCGGAGCCATGGCGCACGCCGCGGATCGCGCCGGCATCCAGTTTCGCACGCTGAACGCGAGCAAGGGCCCGGCCGTACGGGCGACCCGCGCCCAGGCCGACCGCACACTCTATAAGGGCGCCATCCGGGCCCTGCTCGATGCCGAGGCCGGGCTCAGGCTCTGCGAAGCGGAAGTCGCCGACCTCGTCGTGCAGGGCGAGCGTGTAAACGGCGTAATGACAATGCAGGGCGAGAGAATCCTTGCGCGCGCGGTCGTCCTTACCGTCGGCACTTTTCTCGGCGGCCGGATCCACGTCGGGCTCGAGAGCCACGAGGGCGGCCGTGTCGGCGATGCGCCGTCGAATCGCCTCGCGGCACGGCTGAGGGAACTTCCATTCACGGTCGGGAGGCTGAAGACCGGCACGCCGCCGCGTCTCGACGGGCGCACGCTCGATTACTCGCTGATGCGGCGCCAGCCGGGCGACCTGCCGCGGCCGGTGTTCTCGTTCCTCGGGCGGCGGGAAGAACATCCCGCGCAGGTCGATTGCCACATCACGGCGACCAACGAGCGCACGCACGCCATCATCCGCGCTGCCAGCGACCGCTCTCCGATGTTCACCGGGCTGATCGAAGGAGTCGGGCCGCGTTACTGCCCCTCGGTCGAGGACAAGGTCGTGCGCTTTGCCGGGAAGGCCTCGCACCAGATCTTCGTGGAGCCGGAGGGCCTCGACACGCATATCGTCTATCCAAACGGCATTTCGACGAGCCTGCCCGCCGAGGTCCAGCAGGAATTCGTGCGAACCATCCTGGGGTTCGGGCAGGCGGTCATCACGCGGCCGGGTTATGCCATCGAATACGATTACTTCGACCCGCGCGGGCTGCATTCGAGCCTGGAAACGAAGCCGCTCGGTGGGCTCTTCTTCGCCGGCCAGATCAATGGCACGACCGGCTACGAGGAAGCGGCCGCCCAGGGCCTGCTCGCCGGCATCAATGCAGCGCGGGCGACGGCGGGAAGCGAAGCCTGGTCGCCGCGCCGCGACCAGGCGTATCTCGGCGTGCTGGTGGACGATTTGATCACCCGCGGCGCGATCGAGCCCTACCGGATGTTCACGAGCCGAGCCGAGTACCGGCTGCTGCTGCGCGAGGACAACGCGGACGAGCGCCTGACGCCGGTCGCGCGCGAGATGGGGCTGGTGGATGATGCACGCTGGGATTTCTGGTGCCGCAAGCGCGAAGCGCTCGCCGCGGGCACGGCGCCGGCGGCCTGCGATGATGAACGCCTCGCGGAGCAGGTGGTGCAGCAGATCGAGGTGCGCGCGAAGTATGCGGGCTACATCGAGCGCCAGCGCGCGGAGGTCGAGCGTCGCATGCGCCATGAGGAATCCCGCCTGCCGGAGGCGATCGACTATTCGACAGTGCCCGGACTCTCGAACGAAGCGCGCCAGCGCCTGGCCGAAGCGCGGCCCGGGACCATCGGCCAGGCCTCGCGGCTGCCCGGGATCACGGCGGCGACGATCTCCATCCTGCTGGTGCACCTGAAGAAGCGCGCGCGGGCGGCATGAATCGCCGGCCCGGCTTTGCGCTCGCGCTGTTACTCGCGGCGGTCGCGCTCATCGGCGGCTGCGGGCCGCGCGACGAAGCAGCGCCCGCGCAGGAACTGCGCCGAGGCAACGGCAGCGAGCCCGATTCGATCGATCCGCAGCTCGCCCGCATGGAAGCGGCGATGACCATCCTGCGCGACTGCTACGAGGGCCTGGTCTCGATGGCGCCGGACGGCAGCGCGCTCCCGGGCGCCGCGGAATCGTGGACGGTGTCGGACGATGGCCGCCGCTACACATTCAGATTGCGTGCGACTGCGCGCTGGTCAAATGGCGACGCGCTGGTGGCTGCCGACTTCGCTGCCGCCTTCCGCCGCCTGGTCGATCCGGTGACCGCATCCCAGTACGCGCTGATGCTGGAACCGGTCGTCAACGCGGCGGGGATCATCGCCGGGGAGCTGCCGCCTGCATCGCTCGGCGTCTCGGCGCCGGATGCAGCGACGCTGGTCGTCGAATTGTCGGAGCCAAGTCCGTACTTCGTCGCCATGCTGTCGCACCCGAGTACCTTCCCGGTGCATCGCGCCACGCTGGCGGCGTCACCGGAAACCTTTGCGCGGCCCGGAACCGCGGTGACGAATGGGGCATTCGTGCCGCTTGCATGGGAAATCGGTTCGCATATCGTGGCGATGCGCAACCCGCATTACTGGAACGATGCGGGCAATCGGATCGACGCGGTGCGTTATCTGCACATCGCCGATCCGGTGACCGAGCTGACGCGATTCCGTGCCGGCGATCTCGACATCAGCTACACGATGCCACCGGGCGAAGTGGCGCGGCTCGGGCGCGAACTGCCCGGACAGCTGCACACCGCGCCGCATGTCGGCGTGTACTACTACGGCTACGCGCTGGACCTGCCGCCGTTTCGCGATGCGCCGAAGCTCAGGCAGGCGCTCGCAATGGCGATCGACCGCGAGATACTCACGACGCAGGTGCTGGGCGATGGCGAGCGCCCCGCCCACGGCTGGGTGCCGGATGGCCTCGCCGGTCACCTGCCGCAGCGATTCGGCTGGGCTTCGCTCGAGCCGGCGGCACGCGTCGCCGAGGCGCGGCGGCTCTATGCGGAGGCAGGCTACTCGACCGGGAAGGCGCTCAGGATCGAGCTTCGCACCAGCAAAAGCCCGGTGCACGATCGCATCGCGCTCGCGGTGACGGCGATGTGGAAGGAAACGCTGGGCGTCGAGGCGAGCCTGCGCTCGGAAGATTTCCGGGTGCTGAAGGCGGCGATCGATGCGCGCGAGGCTCCGCTCTTCCGCGGCAGCTGGATTGGGGACTACAACGATGCCTATTCCTTCCTCCAGGTTCTGAAAAGCGGCTTCGGCATCAATCTGCCGCGCTACCGGAGCGCTGCCTATGACGCAGCCCTCGCCGCGGCGTCGCGCACCACCGGCGCTGAACGCGCGATGCATCTGGGCGCGGCGGAACGGCAACTGCTCGACGACGTTCCGCTGATCCCGCTCTACTTCTATGTCTCGAAGCACCTCGTCGCGCCGCGCGTTGGCGGTTTCTACAACAACGTGATGAACGTGACCTACAGCAAGGATCTCTCGATCTCCGAGTAGATTGCGGCGCTCATTGCTCGGCCCGGGCTTCGCTCGCTCGCGCCGCCGGAACTTACGCGCTCGCTAGCGAACCCGGGCCATCGCATGGCGCCGCAATCTGCTCCGCGTCCAGGGTTCACTGCTGCAGGCAGCGGTCATCCGTCGAGCGGTTGCAGCGGTGTGCAGGGCCGGGGGACCCTCGCCGGCGAGCGCGTAAGTTCCGGC
>JBAQWM010000021.1:0-4837 GCA_049298915.1 Steroidobacteraceae bacterium
GCGGATCATCCGCAGAGCGATCCGTCATGGCTACAAGCTCGGCGAGGAGCAACCGTTTTTCCACCAGCTCGTGCCCGCGCTTGCTGAAGAAATGGGCGCGGCCTATCCGGAACTCTCAAAGTCTGCGACCCAGGTGGCAAAGGTCCTGCGCCAGGAAGAGGAGCGCTTTGCCGAGACGCTGGAAAACGGCATGCAACTGCTTGAAATGGCGATCAGGAGGATGAAAGGGAAGACCATCGCCGGCGAGACGGTATTCAAGCTCTACGATACCTATGGCTTCCCGGTGGATCTCACCGCCGACATCGCGCGTGAACGCCGGCTGTCGATCGACCAGGCGGGATTCGAGAAGGCCATGCAGGACCAGCGCGAGCGCGGCCGTGCGGCGAGCCGTTTCGGCGTCGACCTGCGAGCCCAGGCCGAAATCGAAGCCGAGAGCGAATTCTGCGGCTACGACTCGCTGGTCGGCGAGGGCAGCATCCAGGCGATCCTGAAAGCCGGCGCCGAGCAGAAGATTGCGCAGGCCGGTGACGAGGCCCAGATAGCGCTGGACCGGACGCCTTTCTATGCCGAGGCAGGCGGCCAAGTCGGCGATATCGGCGTGCTCGAGAATGCGCATGCGCGATTCAGGGTGACCGACACGCGCAAGCTGGGCGCTGCGCACCTGCACATCGGCGTCCTCGAATCCGGCTCGCTGAGGCAGGGCGACAGGGTGACGGCGCGGGTGGACGAGAAGACCCGTCAGGCGACTGTGCTGAACCACTCCGCGACGCACTTGTTGCACGCTGCACTGCGCAAGGTGCTCGGTGTGCATGTGATACAGAAGGGTTCGCTGGTGGCACCCGACCGCCTGCGCTTCGATTTCTCGCATACTCAGGCCGTCACTGCCGAGGAACTCGATACCATCGAGCGCATGGTCAATGCCGAAATCCGCCGCAATTCGCCCGGCCTCATCCGGCAGTTGCCGTTCGACGAAGCTGTCAAGTCGGGCGCGATGGCCCTGTTCGGCGAGAAATACGACGATGTCGTGCGCGTGCTGTCATTCGGCGATTTTTCGATCGAACTGTGCGGTGGCACGCACGTGGAGCGCACCGGTGACATCGGATTCTTCCGCATCGTATCCGAAGGCGGCATCGCGGCTGGCATCCGGCGCATCGAGGCCGTCACCGGCGAGGGCGCGCTCGCGGCGGTAAAGGCAAGCGAAGGAACGCTCAGGCGCGTCGCGGCAATCGTGCGCGCGACACCGGCCGAGGTCGAGGACAAGGTGAACCAGTTGCTGGAGCGCCAGAAAAAGCTCGAGCGCGAACTGACGGCCATGAAGTCGAGGCTCGCCTCTGGCGGCGGGCGGGATCTCGCGGCAAGCGCGGTCCAGGTCAGGGGCCGGAATGTGCTGGCGGCGAAGATCGAGGGTGCCGACGCAGAGTCGCTGCGCGAGGCAGCCGATCAGCTGAAGGCGAAGCTCGGCACCGCTGTGATCGTGCTGGGCGCTGTCAGCGGGGAGGGCAAGGTCAACCTGGTCGCGACCGTGACACCGGATCTCACCGGGTTGATCAAGGCAGGCGACCTGATCGCGAGGGTGGCGGCGCTGGTCGGCGGTCGTGGCGGCGGCCGGCCGGATTTCGCGCAGGCCGGCGGCAACGACCCGAACCGGCTCGACGCCGCGCTTGAAACCGTGCCGAAACTGGTCGCAGAGAAACTCGGAGAAACCTGAGTCTCCTCCGCTGGTCAGAGATATCGTGCTTTCCTATTTGTTATCCGCTGCATTCCTGCTCGGACCTGGCCTGGAGACCGAAAACCCGGCTTCCGCCGAACTGAATGAATTGACGGTCACCGCGCCCGAGCCGCGCTTCGTTGCGCCGACCCGGCGCGATCGCATCGGGCGCATCTGGGCCCCGGTCCAGATCAATGGAAAAGGACCATTCCGGCTCGTGCTCGATACCGGCGCCACCCATTCGGCCGTCACCGCCAATGTCGCGGCGGCGCTCGGCCTCACGCTCGATTACCCGGGCACCATCACGCTTCGCGGTGCGACCGGCACGGTGAAAGTGCCGGCGATCCCGGTCGAATCCTTCGAGGTCGGCGAACTGTTGATGCACCCGAAACATCTGGCGATCGTGCCGGACGCGCTGGGCGGCGCCGAAGGCGTCCTCGGCACCGATGGCATGCTCAACAAGCGGATCACCATCGAATTCCGCCACGACCGCATCACGATCATGCGTTCGCGCAATGAGGCGGCGGCGGCGGGCTTCGTCACCATCCCGGTGAAAGTCATTCGCGGGCGCCTGCTCTCCGTCGACGCCTGGCTCGGCGGCGTGCGCACCAGGGCCATCATCGACACCGGCGGCCAGGCGACACTTGGCAATCTGGCGCTGCGCGATGCGCTTGCGAAGCGCCGCTCCGCCCAGCCTTCGGTGCCCGACGAAGTGACCGGCGCAACGCTCGACGTCCAGATCGGCGACCGCATTTCCACCCCCGCGGTCGTGCTGGGCGAGCTCCTGATCAGGAACCCGGCGATGACATTTGCCGATTTCTCGATATTTCAGCACTGGAAGATGACCGAGGAGCCGGCCATGCTGATCGGCATGGACGTGCTTGGCCTGACCGAAACACTGATCATCGACTATCGCCGGCGCGAACTTCAGGTCCGCCTGCACCGCAGCTAGGAGTATTCGAATGTTGCGAGCCTTGAGACTCGTTCTGTTGCCTTGCGCGCTGGCCGCGGCCACGGCCTCCGCGAGCCCCGTATTCATCGCAAGCTACCCGGCGCACAGCAGCCAGGGACCGCTGCAAGGCCGGCTGATCCTGATGTTCGCGCCGGGCAACGAGAAGGAACCGCGCTCGCAGGTCAGCTGGGACCAGGATGCATTTCCAATATTCGGCATGGATGTCGAGGGCTGGCAGCCGGGCGAGACCCGTGCATTCGACCGGAGCACATTCGGATTTCCGCTGCAGTCATTCGACGAGCTGCCGGCCGGCAAGTATTACGTGCAGGCTCTGCTGAATCGCTACGAGAGCTTCACGCTCGCTGATGGCAGGAAACTGAATCTCGCGCCCGATCGCGGCGAGGGTCAGGTCTGGCACAAGAAGCCGGGAAATCTTTATTCGAAGCCACAGCAGGTCGAGATCGCCGCGGGGCAGGATGGAACCGTGGCACTCCTGCTTGACCAGGTGATTCCGCCGGTTGGGGCCTTCGAGGAGTTCGAAACCGAATACGTGAAGTACCTGAAGGTCAGGAGCGAGCGGCTGTCCCGGTTCTGGGGACGCGACGTGTATCTCGGCGCCTGGATTACGCTGCCCTGGGGCTATGCCGAGCATCCGGATGCGCGCTACCCGCTGGTTATCGCGCACGGCCATTTTCCCGGCCAGCCGGGCATTTTTCGCGAAACGCCGCCGGATCCGGAGCTGAAGCCCGAGTACAGCAAGCGCTTCAGTCTCGAGGGCTACAACCGCACCATGCAGGAATACGACTGGCAGACCTTCCAGGACTGGAAATCGCCGGGGTTCCCGCGCGTGCTGCTGGTCGAAATCCAGCATCCGACGCCGTTCTACGACGACTCCTACGCCGTCAATTCGGCGAACAACGGTCCCTACGGAGATGCGATCGAATACGAGCTGATCCCTGAGATCGAGAAGCGCTACCGCGCGATCGGCGCGGGCTGGGCGCGCTTTGTCTACGGCGGCTCGACCGGCGGCTGGGAAGCCATGGCGGTCCAGATGTTCTATGCGGACAGCTACAACGGCGCTTGGATCGCCTGCCCGGACCCGATCGACTTCCGCCATTACATGACGGTGAATATCTACGCGGACACCAACGCCTACTATATGAACGAGTTCAAGCGCACGCCGAGGCCGGCCTATCGCAACTGGCTCGGCCATGTGTATGCGACGGTCGAGGAAAACAACCTGTGGGAATACGCGCTCGGCACGCATGGCCGCTCCGGCGACCAGTGGGATGCCTGGGAATCCGTCTATTCACCGGTGGGTCCGGACGGCTATCCGCGGCGCATCTGGGACCGCCTGACCGGCGTGATCGACCGCGAGACTGCCGAGTACTGGCGCGAGCGCTACGACCTGTTTCATATCCTGCAACGCGACTGGCAGACGCTCGGGCCGAAACTGCAGGGCAAGCTCCGCATCTACGTCGGCGACATGGACAACTACTACCTCAACAATGCTGTCTACGATGTCGAGAAATTCCTCAGGAACGCGGACCCGCCGGCGGACGCGGTAATCGAGTACGGTGACCGCGACGAGCATTGCTGGAATGGCGACCATGAGCGGGCCAACGCCTATTCACGCCTGCGTTATCCGCAGATGGTGCTGCCGTGGACCGTGGAAAGGATGCTGAGGACAGCGCCGGTGGGCGCCGACGTCACGAGCTGGCGCTACTGAACCTGGCTTCTCAGGCGGCGCGCCGCTGGCGCTCGGCGATCAATTTTTCCGCGGGCTGGCGCCGGTTCACGATCATGCGCTCGTGCAGCTCGCCGATGGTATCGCTCGCCTTGGTGCAGAAAAGGCCCGGCAACAGGGCATGCACCAGGCACACCAGACCGCCGCCGATCATGCGCAGGCCAAAGCGCGAAGAATTCAGGAAGTGCTGGAAATAACTTTCGTTCACTGTCCTGGGGTGCTCGGTGAAGAGCTGGCTCAGCATCGACATCGGTATCGCTCCCACAGGCAGTAACCGGTGTATCTTATGCTCATGGAACCGGTAAATAATCCCAATGTGTGCCACGAATGACGTGCATTTTCGAAAAATTTGCTATTATGTAGCTCATGTTGAAAATCGATGCACTGGACCGCCAGATCCTGGCGATGCTGCAGGATGACGCATCACTTC
>JBAQWM010000022.1:0-10709 GCA_049298915.1 Steroidobacteraceae bacterium
GTCCGGCGACGGCGGCGCTGCTGCCTTCACCGACGCGAGTCGACCCAGCAGGGCGCCCGGCTCCACATCTGTGCCCCGCGCCGCGGTGATCTCCTGCAGGATCCCATCGGCCGGCGCGGGCACTTCAACCGTGACCTTGTCTGTCTCGATCTCGACCAGCGGCTCGTGGCGCCTGATTGGTTCGCCGACGGATTTCAGCCAGCGTAGAACCTGGGAGCGCGTTCCTTCCACCTGGTCAGCCGGCAGCCGCACATCGATCGTCGTGGCCATGGCTCAGATGCTCGCGATGCGTCGCATTGCGGCGACGATGCGGTCGACCGATGGCAGCACCGCATCCAGCAGCAGCGGGCTGTGCGGGCTCGGCACGTCCGGCATTGCCAGGCGCTCGATCGGCGCGTCCAGTTCGAAGAACGCGCGATCGGCGACAACCGCCGCGATCTCCGCACCAAAACCGGCAGTGATGGTGTCCTCGTGCACAATCAGGCAGCGCCGCGTCTTTGCAACCGAGGCCAGCACGGCGTTTCTGTCCCAGGGTGAAAGCGTGCGCAGGTCGAGCAGTTCGACATCGACTCCGGATTCCCCGGCCGCCTGTTCAGAACGCTCGACCATCGCGCCCCAGCTGACCACGGTGAGTTCCGAACCGCTTCGCACTGCACGCGCGACCCCGAATGGCAGCACGAAGGAGTCGCCGGGATAGGGGCGACGCGCCGCCGCGCCATCGAGCAGCGAGCGGTGTTCGAAGAAGATGACCGGATCGTTGCCGCGCATTGCCGCGCGCAGCAGTCCCACCGCATCCTCCGCGTTGGAGGGCATCGCGAGCCGCCAGCCCGTCGCGTGGAGAAATTCCGCCTCATTGCACTGGCTGTGCCATGGATCGCCGCACTTGAAGAAGCCACCCGGCATTCGTACGACAATCGGAGCGGCGAAGCGGTTCGCCGTGCGCCAGCGTATGGTTCCGCAATCGTGCATCTGCTCGGCCGCGGGCTCAGCGTACTTCCGGAACTGTATTTCCGGGACCGGCATCAACCCCGCGAGGGCCATGCCGACTGCACGACCGATAATGCCCTCCTCCGACAGGCTGGTGTCGAAGACGCGCTGTTCCCCGAATCGCTCCTGCAGTCCCAGTGTCGCCGCATGCACGCCGCCCTTGCGCCCGACGTCCTCGCCAAAGACCAGAATGCGCGGATTGATTTCGAGCTCGTGCTCAAGGGTCCTGCGTATGGCCGTCAGCATGTTTATCCGCGGCCCTTCCGGTTGCGGCGCATCGATGCCGGAGGCGGGCACGAATCCGTCGGCCAGCATGCCGCCCTGGAGCTGAAGTTCGGGCGAGCCGTCAGCGCGGTACTCGGTGAAGGCAAAGCGAGTCGCCGCATCTGTCGCAACCACGGGTCCGGCCTCGACCCGGGCCAGCGCGGCCTCGGCTTCGGCCTGCGCGTCCGCATCGAGCTTCTTCCACTCGGATTCCGTCACGAATCGCGGGACGATCTGCGCGCGCAATTTCAGCAGCGGATCACGCGCCTGCTCGGCGGCAATTTCATCTGGCGTCTTGTAGGCCTGTGTGTCCTGCCCGGAATGACCCGACAGGCGCGGCACTGTCAGGCGCAGCAGCACCGGCCCTTCGCCTGCACGTACGGCGGCAACCGATTTCGCGATCAGCGCCGCGGCGGCGGAAGGATCCGAGCCGTCGCCATTGAGGGTCTGGAGATTGCGGAACGAGGCCAGATTTGCCGCAATGTCGCCACCAGGCGTCTGGCGATCAGACCTGACCGAAATGCCGTAGCCATTGTCCTCGATGAAATACAGCAGTGGCAGGCGCTCCGTCGTCGCGATATTGAGCGAGGCCCAGAAGCCGTTGGTAGCAGTCGACGCATCCCCGCCATGGGCCACGGCAATGCTGCCAGCGCAGCGCTGGTCGCCCAGCACGCGCAAGCGATAGCCAAGTGCCTGCGCCCAGCCGGTCGCCGGCGTGTACTGCGAACCGACACCTCCACAGGCCGGCAGCATGCAAGGTCCATTGCGATTCGGCAGATTGATGACGACACCGATGTCCCGCCCAGCCGACATTCCTGCGGCGCGCATCATGGTCGAGGCAAGAGCTTCCTCGGCAGACAGACCGAGCGCCAGCGCGAGTGGCCGCGACCGATAGTAGGGAGCCACCGCATCGCGCTGGCCAGTCAGTTGCAGGGCCAGCAATGACTGTGTGACGTCGTGCCCGCGTGCCGAGAACTGGTACAGCACCTTGCGCTCGGGAACCAGCCTGGTTTCTTCGAGCCGGTCGAGAGCTCGCGACAGGAATGCCGTGCGCAGCACGCAACTCCAGTCGATGGTCGCTCCGGAAGCTGGCTGAAGGGGCTCGCGTGCGCTCACGGGCATGGCCGAATCCTCGGGGCCCGACTCGGCCCGCGTCATCGTAACCCAGGATTTTCGAGTTTTTTTTGGTCAAATTCTTGTCTTGAGATAGCAATTATAGAGATAATCCCCATAATTTCTTTCGATTAAGGTGGATATCACTCAATGGACCCGCTCGATCGCACGGATGTCAGGATCCTGGAAGAGTTGCAGCATGACGGACGCGTCAGTCACATCGAGCTCGCGGGCCGCGTCGGTCTTTCACCGACACCGTGCACGCGACGCGTCCGGCGCCTGGAACAGGCCGGCATCATCCGGGGTTATGCCGCCATCCTCGATCCGAAGCGCGTTGGCCAAAAGGTGGCGGCCTATATTCAGATCAAGCTTGAGCGGCATACGGACGATGTCATCGAGCGGTTCCGGCGTACGCTCGAGGAGCGTCCGGAAGTCGTCGCAGCGCATGCCATGACCGGTGAAATGGACTTCCTGCTGCAAGTAGTGGTTCCGGACCTCGATGCCCTGGGAAGATTCACCCTGCATCAGTTGCTGAAGCTGCCCGGTGTCCGTGATGTCCGCTCGAGCCTGGTTCTGGAGACTCTCAAGACCAGCGCAAGGGTGCCGATCGGAGCTCCAGATTGAGCCTGCAATGGAACTGTCCCGGCCCACCGACGGTCTTTTCCGGGTAGGTTAGAATTGCGCTACGCCACGGAGATCGAATCATGACGAGCAAGACGATAGCCTGCGCCGTTCTGGCATGCCTGGCGGCGGCGAGCGCGCACGCGGCATGCATCTATCCACGCGCGCCCGAGCATATCCCGGATGGCAAGACGGCGACCGAGGAGGAAATGATCGTCGCCCACAAGGCTGTGTCGCAATTCAATGAGGACGTCGCAGCGTACAACGCCTGCCTGGACATGGAGATGCTGTCCTACGAGCAGAGCGGCCAGTTCGACCAGACGCGGCTGCTCGAACTGCGCGCGATGCAGGCAAAGAAGAACAATGCGGCCGTCGACGAGGTGCAGGTGGTCGCCGACCAGTTCAACGAACAGTTGCGCATTTACAAGGCACGCAGCAAGAAAGACTGATCGTGCCGCCCGATGTTGAGCCCTGCCGAGGCTGATGCGGAGATTGCCGGCCACCTTGCGCAGTTCCCGGAAGAACTGCTGCCGCTGCACGCCTGCGCCGGCCGCATTCTGCGCCAGGCGATCCATGCGGAACGCGATGCGCCGCCATTCGACCGCGTGGCAATGGATGGCATCGCGATCGCGATGGAAGCATTTCGGGATGGCCGGCGCAGTTTCCGGGTTGCGGGCGTGCAGGCGGCGGGCCAGGCGCCGAAATCCCTGCATTCGCCGACCGACTGCATCGAAGTGATGACGGGTGCGTCGCTGCCGGTCGGCTGCGATGCTGTGGTGCCGGTCGAACGCATCGACGTCGTGGCAGGCATTGCGAGCATCGAAGCGGCGCATGTACCGGACATCTGGATGCACATTCACCGCCGCGGCACGGATGCCCGTGCCGGAGATCGCCTGCTGGCGCCGGGCATGCGCCTCGGCGGGCCGGAACTCGCCATTGCCGCATCGGCCGGACTACCGGTGCTCAAGGTCACGAGCGCGCCGCGCATCGCCGTGATTTCCACCGGCGACGAACTCGTCGAGCCAGGTCTTCCGGTGCGCGATCACCAGGTGCGCCGCTCGAATTCCTACGGGCTCGCAGCGGCATTGCAGGCTGCCGGCTTTCCGCCCGCGAGCAATCTGCATGTTCCGGATCAACGCCCGCTGCTGGTAGAGCGGCTGGCGGCGGCGATCAACAGTCACGACGTCATCGTGCTGAGCGGCGGGGTCTCCGCGGGGCGCCATGATTACGTTCCTGCGGCTCTCGCCGAAAATGGCGTGCGCTGCGTATTCCACCAGGTGTCGCAGCGCCCGGGCCGGCCATTCTGGTTTGGCGTGAACGGACGCGGTGTCATGGTATTTGCCTTGCCCGGAAACCCGGTGTCGGTACTGGTTTGCCTGGCACGTTACGTAATACCGGCACTGCTCCAGGCAGCGGGTGCCGGGGTCTTGTCGCGTCGGACAGTGGTCATGGCCCGTGAATTCGTGTTCCGCGCCCCATTGACCTGTTTCCTGCCGGTGTCGCTGGAGTACGATTCACAGGGGCGGACGCTGGCCGTTCCACGACCGACGCGCGGTTCGGGCGACTTCATCTCGCTGGCAGGCACGGATGGTTTTGTCGAACTGGGCCAGGGACCTGCAACTCACCCGGCTGGTCTGGTCGTCGCGTTTTACGGTTGGTAGCCAATGCACGAAAAAGAACCCGCCAGGCTGATCGCCCTTTCGGCACCAAAAGCCGTGACTGATACGCGCGGACGGCCGCTGCGTGATCTCCGGATCTCGGTCATGGACCGCTGCAATTTCCGCTGCCCGTATTGCATGCCGCGCGAGACATTTGGCGAGCGCTATCGCTTCCTTTCCGCGAGCGAGCGTCTGACATTCGACGAGATTTCGCGCCTGGCACGCCTGTTTGCCGGTCTTGGCGTGAGCAAGCTGCGGCTGACCGGCGGTGAACCGCTGCTGCGCTGCGGTGTCGCGGATCTGGTCGGCGAGCTGTCGTCGATCGATGGCGTCGAGGACCTGGCGCTCACGACCAATGGTGTGCTGCTCGCCCAGCACGCGGCCGAGCTTGCAGCCAATGGCTTGAATCGTGTCACGGTGAGTCTGGATACACTGGACCCCGAGACATTCCGCCGTATGAGCGGCGGCTTTGACGGGCTGGAGCGGGTCCAGGACGGCATCCGCGCCGCGCTCGAGGCCGGTCTTGCACCCGTCAAGGTCAATGTGGTGATCCAGCGCGGCGTCAATGACGGCCAGGTTCTGGATCTGGTGCGCCATTTTCGGGGCACCGGAGTCATTCCCCGATTCATCGAATACATGGACGTGGGAAATCGAAATCACTGGGATCCGGCTCGCGTCGTGCCTTCGCGGCAGCTGCGCGACCTGATCGCGGCCGCATATCCGCTGCTGCCGCTTGCCGGCAATTATCGCGGCGAAGTAGCCGAGCGTTATGCATACGCGGACGGCGCCGGCGAAGTCGGGTTCATTTCCTCGGTCAGCCAGCCATTCTGCGGAGACTGCACGCGCGCGCGTCTTTCCTCGGAGGGCATGTTGTACACCTGCCTGTTTGCGACGCATGGTTCCGACCTGCGCGCGCCGCTGCGCGGTGGCGCGGACGATGCGAGCCTGCTGGAGTTGATTCGCGGCTGCTGGCGACGGCGTGACGACCGGTACAGCGAGCTGCGCCGCATTCCCGTACGCGGGCAGCCGGCGCGCAAGATCGAGATGCACTACATTGGCGGATGAAACGAAACCCGTGTTGAGCCACGTTGATGACGCCGGCCGACCGGCAATGGTCGACGTGACCGCCAAGCACGCTTCGCTGCGGATCGCAACCGCCAGCGCCCGCATTCGCTTCCCGGCGGAAATCTTCGCGAAACTGAAGGCAATTGCATTCGAGACGCCAAAAGGCCCGGTTTTCAGCACCGCGATCGTCGCCGGCACGATGGCGGCAAAGCGCACCCACGAATTGATTCCATTCTGCCACCCGGTCGGGCTGGAACGATGCGAGATCACGATCGATGCCGACGCCGGCGGCCTTGAAATCCGCTGCACTGCTGCGGTGCATCACCGGACTGGCGTCGAGATGGAGGCCCTGACCGGGGCGACAATTGCGGCACTGACGGTTTACGACATGTGCAAGGCATTGTCGCACGACATCGTCATTGAAGAGGCGCGGCTGCTGCACAAGAGCGGCGGCAAAAGCGACTATCGCGCGGGTGATAGATCGTGAGTTCGTTGAACGGCCTGGTGCTCGCCGGTGGACGATCCAGCAGGATGCGCGAGGACAAGGCCGCACTGGCGTATCGTGGACGCCCGCAACTGGAGCTGGCATTCGGGCTGCTGGGGCCATTTGTTTCACGCGCCTGGATATCGGTGCGCGAAGACCAGCGCGACGATCCGCTGCGAGCCGGATACCCGCAGATCGTCGATGGTCCGGGCATTGCCGGTCCGATCGCGGGCATCATCGCGGCACAGGCTGCCTGTCCCCTGGCGGCGTGGTTGGTGGTCGCCTGCGATCTGCCGTTCCTGGATTCCACGACGCTGGCGGAACTGCTGGCCGGCCGAGACACCGCCCGGCTGGCGACCGCCTTTCGAAGTGCAGCAGACGGCCTGCCCGAGCCGCTCTGTGCCATTTATGAGCCAGCGAGCCGGGAAGCCATCCTGCAATTCGTGGCCAGCGGTGTCGCCTGCCCCAGAAAATTCCTGATTGCGCACGATGTTGCCCTGCTGCAGCCGGCAAGCCCATCGGCGCTCGCCAATGCCAATACACCGGAAGAACTCGCAGCGGCGCGCCGCGCGCTCGGCGTGCAGGAGTCCGCCTGATGGTGCGCGTGCGCCTGCGTTATTACGCGCTGCTGCGCGAGCAGGCGGGTCGCCAGTCTGAAACCATCGAGACCACGGCAGGCACAGCGGACGCCCTGTATGCCGAAGTCGCCGCGCGGCACGGTTTCGGGCTGTTGCAGACCCAGCTCAAGGTAGCGGTCAACGGATCATTCGCGGACTGGTCGAATCCGCTGGCCGACGGCGACGAGATCGTGTTCATTCCACCGGTGGCCGGCGGATGAAGACATTCCTGTTCACGCATGAACGGATCGAGTCGGCGGCGCTCGCCGCTACACTTGCCGATCCCGCAGCCGGAGGATTTGCCAGCTTCGAGGGCTGGGTTCGTGACCACAACGAAGGTCGCGTCGTCAGCAGGCTGGAGTACGAGGCTTTCGAGGAGCTCGCACAGGACGAAGGCTCACGCATCATCGCCGAGGCCCTGCGCCGCCACGGCGCCCTTCGCGCCCGCTGCGTGCACCGCCTGGGAACGCTGGCGATCGGTGAAATGTCAGTATGGATCGGCGTCGCCGCAGTTCACCGCGCCGAGGCATTCGACGCCTGCAGGCAGATCATCGACGAGATCAAGCATCGGCTGCCGATCTGGAAAAAAGAGCACTATCCGGACGGCGACAGCGGCTGGGTCAATTGCACACATGGCGCCGGTGCTGCGCAGGCACCAGGATTCGCTTATTCCCGGCAGCAGGCATTGCCGGAGATTGGCGGCGCCGGCCAGCAGCGCCTTGCAGAATCTTCGGTGGCCGTGATCGGCGCTGGCGGCCTCGGCTGCGCGGTCCTGACGATCCTCGCCGGCGCAGGTATCGGCACGATCATCATCGTCGACGATGATGTCGTCGAAATGGAAAATCTTCACCGCCAGCCGCTCTATGGCCCGAGCGATGTCGGGCGACGGAAAGCGGAGGTTGCGGCGACTCGCCTCGCCGCATATAACCCGACCATCAGGATCTTGCCGCGGCCGGTGCGCTTCGCTGCGGACAATGCCAGCGAGCTCGTCTCGCAGGCCGATGTCATCGTCGACTGCAGCGACAATTTCGCCACGAAATTCCTGGTGAACGATGCTGCGGTGCTGGCTGCCCGGCCCGCCGTTCTGGCCAGTGTCTACCAGTATGAGGGTCAGTTGCAGGTCGTGCGCGCCGATGCCGGCGGTTCCTGCCTGCGTTGCCAGTGGCCGGAAGCCACGCGCGACGGGTTGACCGGCAACTGCGCGGTAAGCGGTGTGCTCGGTCCGGTACCGGCGGTGCTCGGCAGCTTGCAGGCGATGGAAGTTCTCAAGCTGCTGCTCGGCCTGCCGGGCCAGCTGCGCGACGAAGTGCTGCTGGTTGATCTCCTGGATCTGGGCCAGCGGCGGCTCAGCGCGCCGCGCGCCCGCGAATGCCAGGACCATTGCACGCGCATCGCCCGGCCTGAAGTGGAGGCCGCCGGAGGTGAGCTCGAACTCACGCTCCCGCTGGCCGAGGCTGCCGCCCGGGGTTATCGGATCATCGACATCCGGAGTCCGGACGAATGTGCGCAGGTGCCGCTGCCGTACGGCTCACATGAGGCGATTCCGCTGCCAAACCTGCTCGACCATGCATTGGCGCTCGATCCGCGACTGCGCTATCTGCTGGTCTGCGGGCACGGGATCCGCAGCCGCGCGGCGGTTGAATATCTGCGCGCTGCAGGCCGCGGCAATGTCTGGTCCTTGCAGGGCGGGCTCGCGCGGCAGAGCTGACGCCGGCTCAGAAGGCGAAATGCTCTACCGGCAGCTGCATCAGCGTGCCTGACCCGGCGCCGAGCGCATCGAGATGCGCCTCGGCCCGCGGCAGCAGTCGCGCGAAATAGAACCGCGCGGTTGCCAGCTTCGCCTTGTAGAAATCCGAATCCGCACCGCCCTTGTGCAGTGCCGCAGCCGCAACTGCCGCGCTCCTTGCCCAGCACCAGGCCAGGCACAGGTAACCCGTGAACATGAGGTAATCCATCGCCGCGGCGCCCATCTCATCGGGATTGCGGGCAGCGCGTCTGGCGACACCTTCGGTTGCCTCGCTCCATTCCTTCAGCAGGCCGGTCAGGCGAGTGATGAACTCGGCCAGTTCTTCCGAACGGGCGTGCCGCTCGCAAAAACTCCCGATTTCGCCGCCGAGCAGGCGCGCCAGCTCGCCGCCGGAACCCAGCACCTTTCGATTCAGAAGATCGAGCGCCTGGATACCATTGGTGCCCTCATAGATAGCGGTGATCCGGGCATCCCGCGCATACTGCTCGACACCCGTCTCGCGCACATAGCCATGGCCGCCATGAACCTGGATCGCCAGGCTGGTGCACTCCAGTGACATGTCGGTGAGGAATCCCTTGACTACGGGAGTCAGTATCGAGAGCAGGCCGTCGGCGTGCTTGCGGGCAGCGCGGTCTGGATGGTGGCGCGCCTTGTCCATCTGCATGCCGGCCAGGTAGGTCAGCACGCGCCCGCCTTCGATAAATGCCTTCTGGGTGAGCAACATGCGGCGCACGTCCGGATGACCGATGATCGGATCCGCCGTGGCGCCGTCTCCGGCGCCCGAATTGCGGCCCTGCCGGCGCTCGCGCGCATACGCAAGCGCCGCCTGATAGGCGCGCTCGCACTGCGCGAGCCCCTGCAGGCCGACCCACAGGCGCGCATGGTTCATCATCGTGAACATGCACTTGAGTCCGCCGTTCGGCTCGCCTATCAGCCAGCCGCGGGAATTTTCGAAGTTCAGCACGCAGGTCGCGGATGCATGGATGCCGAGCTTGTGCTCCAGGCTCGCGCAACTGACGCCATTGGCCGCGCCGGGTTTGCCGGCTTCGTCCGGCAGCAGCTTTGGCACCAGGAACAGGCTGATACCACGCGACCCGGCCGGCGCATCGGGTAATTTCGCCAGCACCATGTGCACAATATTCTCGACCAGGTCGTGCTCGCCGCTGGTGATGAAGATCTTTGTGCCGTTGATGCGGTAAGAACTCCTGCCATCCGGCACAGCGCGGGTGCGCATGATGCCGAGATCGGTGCCGGCGTGGGATTCCGACAGGCACATCGTGCCGCTCCAGACACCGCGGATCATGTTCGGCAAGTATCGACGCCGCAATTCCTCGCTTGCGTGCTGCTCCAGACAGAGGACTGCGCTGTCGGTAAGGCCACTGTAGAGTTTCCAGGACATGTTGGCCGAAACCAGCATCTCGCCGATCGGACCCCCGAAACTCTCGGGCAGGCCCTGGCCGCCGTACTCGGTCGGACCGCAAAGCGCGGCCCAACCGTCACTGACGTACTGACGGTAGGCTTCGACGAATCCGGGCGGCGTGACGACGCGGCCATCGTCGGTACGACGCACGCCGATCCGGTCACCCGCCTCATTCGTAGGTGCCACGACGTTTTCGGCGAATCGCGCGCATTCGTCGAGCACGCTGTCGATCAGCTGGGCGTTGACGTCGTTGCGACCCAGTTCTGCATAGTGCTGTTCCGCCCGCATGACCTCGTGCAGCACGAACCGGAAATCACGCAGGGGTGCCTTGTATTGGGGCATGAGTGGCGCGCCCGGGCCGGCCCGATCAGCCGACCGCCTCGGCGCAGGAGATGCAGAGATCGGAATACGGCAGTGCCTGCATCCGGCGCGCGCTGATTGGCTGGCCGCAGGAACTGCAGTGGCCATAGGTACCCTGATCGATCTGCGCCAGTGCGCGATTGATTTGCGCGAGTTCCGCGGCGGTCGCTTCGCCGATCCCGGCCAGGACGGCGTCATTCTCCATCTGGACCACTTGCTCGGCAAAGTCCTTGTCCAGAGGGCCCGAAGAACGGGTGATATCGGCGCGCACCTTGGCGGCGCGCGTCAGCAGTTCCTGCTTCTGTTCCAGCAGTTTCCGCCGGATTTCGTCGAACTCGGTCTTCATGGGACCTCCTGGCACCGGCCAGTCGGG
>JBAQWM010000023.1:0-3156 GCA_049298915.1 Steroidobacteraceae bacterium
GTGTACACCGCCACCTCGGAGATCGAGAACGCGACCGTGACGTGGCTGGACGGGCGCGCGCGGATCGTCGCCGCAGTGGGCTCTACCGGGTCGGACCTCTGGATGCTGCCGCTGGATCCGTCCACGCACCTGCCGAGCGGCCCGCCAGAGCGGCGCGCCAGCTCAACGCAGGTCGAAGAACGCCCCGTGCTTTCGCCGGATGGTACCCGTCTCGCGTTTCTGAGCGATCGTACCGGGCATATCGAGCTCTGGCTCGCCGATGCTGACGGCGAGAATCAAAGGCAGGTCACTCGGCTCAAAGCACTCAGGGTAAGCGTGCCAAACTGGGATCGAGAGGGCCGGCGCCTGGTGTTTCACGCGCGGGTCCCCGAGTTGAAGCTCTTCACCGTCGATCCAGATGCGGCCGGCGTACCCAGGCCGATCGAGACGGATCTGGAACTGGCCGCACCGAGCTGGTCCGCTGACGGCGAGCACGTCTACGCGAATTCGGTGGGCGATACCCTGGTGTTTCGCGTGCGCGTTGCCGATGGCGTCGCGACTGGTCCGCTGTTTAACGGCGACCTCGCGCACGAGACACTGGACGGCAAGTATCTGCTATATGCGCGGAGTGGCTATCCCGGGATCTACAGGCGGTCGCTCGAAGGGGAGGTGGTGGGCAATGCTGAACAGCTCGTTGTGTCCGATTACCAACCGCAGGCTGGGGCTTGGGGCGGATGGGCAGCCGTGCCTAACGGACTCTACTATACGAGCTTCGCTCATGGTGCCTTCGGCGCGATTCGCTACTTCGATTGGGCGACGGGCACGTCAATCGACGTCCTGGCGGAGCCGGGCCGGATCACCAGCGGCTTGACGATATCGCCGGATCAGACGCGCCTGTGGTACGGGGCCCTGTCGACCGGCGCCGGCACCGATCTGGTGATGCTCGAATTTGCACGGTCGATCGACTGATTCGATCCGGTCGATCAGAAACGCGTTCCCACGCGAATGCCGAAAGTTAGCGGCGGCCGTAAGACGCCGTTTACAAACCTGCCGAACGGGACCACTCCCTCCTCCACCGCCGCGCGGACCGCGTGCAGCGCGTCCTCGAGTCGGGCCTTATTCTCCTTTATCTCAGTCTCGGTGGCCGCGCTCGTTCCGACATTGTCTGCTGTGATATATAGGGCCGTTTGGTGCATAAAAAATGCACCACCATCGCTCTCGTAACATGGGAAAGGGCCATGCGAGGGTAGCGGTCCTACGCCCTCTACCCGCCGGAGAACGGATAGAGAGGAGCGTGTTACTCTGAGGGGGCTACGGAATGGTTGGCGTCAGTCCAATGTGCGAAAGGTCGCCATGAATTTCAAAGGCGTGTCTCTGGTCGTAGCCATTGCTCTTCAAGCGGGCGCTCCGACCACGGCGCACTCGCAGATTCCGGCCGCGCAGCTCGAGGAAGTTCTCGTAACCGCACAAAAGCGAACGGAGTCCGTCCAGGACATTCCGATCGCGATCAGCGCGTTTACGGCCGAAACGCTGACGGATCTGCGGATTCTGCAAAGCGACGACCTCGAGCGATTCACTCCGAACCTGACGTGGAACCCCCGCGGAGCCGGCGGAAGCATCGGGATACGAGGAGTGATCGACTCTGTGTTCACCACGAATCAGGTCGGGTCGGTCGCGATCGTCGTCGATGACGTCGGACTCAATTCTCCTGTCGTCAATACGTTTTCGACATTCGACCTCGAACGGGTGGAAGTCCTGCGTGGCCCGCAGGTAACGCTGTACGGCCGCAGTACGACGGGGGGCGCAATCAACTTCATCACACGGCGTCCGCAGGTGGACGATGGCGCCAACGGTTATCTGCAAGGGACCTACGGCGACTACGAGCACATCATCCTGGAGGGGGCTGGTGGAATCCCCCTCAATGATCGACTGGCCGTGCGGGCGGCCGGCTTCTTCGAGCAACGCGACGGCACGATGGATAATCGCGTCTCCGGTTCGGACGACATGGAGCGCGAAAACTACGCAGCGAGATTGTCGCTCGCCGGTAATCTCGCCGAAAAACTGAGAATCTTTGCGAGCATTCACGTTGCCTCCAGTCGCGGCGATAACTACCGGTACAAGAGCATCGGTATGCTAGATCCCCTGACGGGCGGTCCTTGCACGACGATCCGCAATTCAAATCCCGGCAACGGTTGTGTCGACGGGGGCGGATTCTCGGACAGCAGCGACTTCTCCGAAGGCTACTCGGACTTGCCTGGTCCGACCAACATCGTCGATGCGTATGGCGGGACCGTCAATCTCACCTGGCGGCTCGGCGCCGTCGAATTGGCTTCGATCACGGCATATAACCACAACGAGATCAAACGCAGCGAAGACTCCGACGGCGGGCCTCTGGCACTTTCCGAAGTGTATTTCAGTGCCGACACCGGGCAGTTCAGCCAGGAGATTCGGCTTGCCTCCACCAACGGCGCCGACGAGCTCGCCTGGGTCGGAGGTGTCTTCTATCTGAACGAGGACCAGGACGGCCTGACGGCGAACATGATTCGGGTGCCCACGGCGACGGGCGCTCCGCCGCAGTTCCGTTCCCAGGCGTTCGATCAGACCGACGAGATCTGGTCAGGGTACGCACAAGTCGACATCCCATTCGCCAAGCGCTGGACGTTGACGGCCGGCGCCCGCTACTCGAGTGAATCAAAGAGTGGGGTCAGCGAGACCTTGCGCGCCCCTGCTGCGATCGCCATTCCGGCTGCCCCTCCGCTCGGCACCTTCCTCGATGAAGCCTTTGCACGATCCATCGCTGTCACCGTGGATGCGCCACCGCCGGACTTCGAGCCAGTAACGGGACCGTTTCTCGCACCGTTCAGCAAGACCTGGGACGACTGGGGCGGCAGACTTGCCCTCGCCTTCAGACCGAATGATCGGTCAATGGTCTACGGAAGTGCTTCCAGAGGTTTCAAGGGCGGCACGTTCAACTTCGTGGCGGCAGTGCGGCATTCGAGCGAGGCGCAGCGGCTGAACTTTCAGCAGGGTGTCGACCCGGAGAAGCTGACCACCTACGAGGTGGGTGGGAAGTTCGAGTTGCTCGACCGGACGCTGAGGCTGAATCTGGCGCTGTTTCACAACGACTACAGCGATCAGCAGACCCTCGCCTTCAAGGACGGGGGCCCGGTACTTATC
>JBAQWM010000024.1:0-3484 GCA_049298915.1 Steroidobacteraceae bacterium
GGTGGCGACCAGCGCCGCCCAGGGCGCCAGACCCGCGTCCGGATCGCGGCCCCTGCTCACGAATCGCCCACGCCGGCCTTGTCCTCGAGGAGTTCGCCGAGCGCTGCCCGCGGGAAGTCGGAGGTGCAGCTTGCGCTTCCGATCGAATCCAGCAGCACGAGGCGCAGGCGCCCACCCGCGACTTTCTTGTCCATGCCGAGCAATGAGAGCATGCGCTCGCGTCCGAGCCGCGGCGGTTCCACCGGAAGACCCGCACGCGCGAGCAGGCCGCGCACACGCAGGACATCGGCTGCCGCGAGGCGGCCACTGCGCGCCGACAGTTCCGCCGCCAGCACGATGCCAGCGCTGACCGCCTCGCCGTGCAGCCAGGTCCCGTGCCCCAGCCCCGTTTCGATCGCGTGCCCGAAGCTGTGACCCAGATTCAGGATCGCACGCGGCCCCTGTTCGCGCTCGTCGCCGGCGACAATTCCGGCCTTGATCCCGCAGGCGCGACGGATCGCCTCAGCGAGCGCTTCCGGCCTGCGCTCCAGCAGCGCTTCGATCCGCTGTTCGAGCCAGGCGAAGAATGAATCGTCCGCGATCAATGCGGACTTGATGACCTCGGCCAGGCCGGCGCGCAATTCCCGATCCGGCAGGGTGGCGAGGGTGTCGGTATCCACGATGACTGCGGCGGGTTGATGAAATGCGCCGATCAGGTTCTTGCCCCCGGGGTGATTCACGCCGGTCTTGCCGCCGATCGACGCATCGACCTGCGCGAGCAGCGTGGTCGGCAACTGCAGGCAGGCGACGCCGCGCTGGTAAGTCGCCGCCGCGAAACCGGCGATGTCGCCGACCACGCCGCCCCCGAGCGCCAGCACCATGCAGTCGCGATTCATTCCCGCGTCCACCAGCGCGTCGATGATCCGGCTGGCGCTGGCGAGCGTCTTGTGCTGCTCGCCGTCCGGCAGCAGGAACTGCGCGAATGGTCGTCCCCCGAGGCCCGCGCGAAGGCGTGGCAGCCACAGGGGCGCGACGGTCTCGTTGCTGACGACCATCAGCTGCCGGTCGCCGGTGTGCTCCGCAAGCACCGCCTGCAGGCCCAGCAGGCCCGGTCCGATCAGGATCGGACAGCGCCGTGCGCCCAGATTCAGTTCGATTCGCTGCATTCGGAGAGCACCTTGGCTATGTCCTCGGCCACTGCGCCGGGGCGACGCGCGTCGGTCCTGACGGTGAAGGCCGCGATGGAGCGGTAGAGCGGATCGCGCACGCGCATCAGCTCCTCGAGCCTCGCGCGCGGGTCAGCCGTGTGAAGCAGTGGCCGGTGCCGCCCGCGCCGCGTGCGCTGAAGCTGTTGCTCGATGGTGGCATCGAGAAAAACCACCGTGCCGCGGGTGGCGAGCCGTTCGCGATTCTCGGGCAGCAGGATTGCGCCGCCACCGGTCGCGAGCACTACCCCGGCGCGTTTCGTCAATTCATCGATCATGTCGCGTTCGCGAATCCGGAATCCTGCCTCGCCCTCGCGTTCGAAGATATAGGAGATATCGACACCGGTGCGGGCCTCGATCTCGGAATCGCTGTCGAGAAACGGCAGGCAAAGCCGCTCCGCGAGCCGCCGGCCGACCGCCGACTTGCCCGAGCCCATCGGTCCCACCAGAAAGACGCTGCGAAGCAATCGCGGTGCACCCTGTGCCGCGCGGCGGCCGGATAAAGACACGGCCGCCCGGAGGCGGCCGTGTGACTTTGCATGTTAAGCGGCCCGGTACGCAAGCCGGGGGCGCGGGACGGTCAGTCGACCCGGTAGCCCTCGCGCAGGATCTTCGGCGTAATGAAGATCAGCAGTTCATCGCGATTGTTGACCTTGCTCTTCGACCTGAACAGGTTGCCGAGCAGCGGCACGTCTCCGAGCAAAGGCACTTTCTTGACCGAGTCGCGACGCTCCGTCTCCATGATGCCGCCCAACACGACGGTCTGGCCGTCCTTCACGAGCACCTGGGTCTGGATATTGCGCGTATCGATGGACGGTACAAAGCCACCGGTGGCGCTCGGAACCAGCTGACCGACGCTGTCCTTGGTCACCGTCAGATCGAGGATGACGCGGTCATCCGGCGTGATTTGCGGCGTCACCTTCAGCGACAGTACGGCCTTCTTGAACTGCGTGGTCGTGGCGCCACTGGACGCCGACTCCTGGTACGGTATCTCGACACCCTGCTCGATGATCGCCTCGCGTCCGTTCGCCGTGATCACGCGCGGGGTCGACTTGATCTCGCCACGGCCCTCATTCTGGGCGGCCGACAATTCAAGATCGATCAGGAAATCGTCAAAGTCGAGTATCGACAGCGCGATGCGGCCCGCCGGGTTCGCGACCGGCATGTTCACGTTGTAGCGATCGAAGTTGCCGAACGGAATCTCCGCCACGATCGGTCCGCCAGCCGCCCTGCTGTCGAGGATCGAGCCCATGATCGTGTCGGTGGACTGGGCGCTGCCGCTGATCGCCATCAGGTCCTTGACGTCGTCGGAGATCCGTGTGAACCCGGCTCGAACGCCCAGCTCGCGGCTGAAATCGTCGCTGACGATCACGATCCGCGATTCGATCAGCACCTGGCGGACCGGGATATCGAGCGTCGAGACCATCGTGCGGATGGCGGTCAGCTGATCCGGCGTATCCTGCACCAGCATCGTGTTGGTGCGATCGTCGACCGTCACATTGCCGCGCGAGGACAGCAGGGTTCCGCCGCCGGACGACTTCACGAGCCGGGCGATCTCCGAGGCCTTCGCATAGTTGACCTGCAGGAATTCGGTGCGCAGCGGCGCCAGTTCCTGGATGTCCTTCTGGGCGGCCAGCTCGGCTTTCTCCTGCGCCGCGAGCTCCGCCTGGGGCCCCACCAGAATCACGTTGTTCTTGCGCCGCATGTCGAGACCCTTGCTGCGCAGCACGATGTCGAGCGCCTGGTCCCATGGAACATTCTGCAGCCTGAGCGTCACGCGGCCCTTGACCGAATCGGAGACCACGATGTTCTGCCCGCTGGTATCGGCCAGCAGCTGGAGCACCGGACGCACGTCGATGTCCTGGAAATTCAGCGTCAGGCGTTCGCCGGTGTAGATCTTGTCGCCCATCGTGGTCGCGGTGGACCTTTCGCGCGGCTTGATCTCGATGACGTACTGATTGTCCGCCTGGTAGGCGATCTGCTCGAAGTCGCCGCTGGCGGTCACGACGATGCGAGCATTGTCGCCGACCCGCGCCGCGTCGACCATCGTGACCGGCGTCGCGAAATCCACGACGTCATAGCGCTTCATCTGGTCCTCACCGAGCCGGACACCCGTGAAGTCGACGATCACGCGGTTGCCTTCCTGGCGCAGGCTCGCAGGTGTGGTGGGATCCGAGAGCTGCACGACCACGCGGCCGGCGCCAGCCGGCGAACGGCGGAAATCGACGCCGGTGATGCTGCGCGTGCCGGCCGAGGGCGCGGCCGCGAATGTGGCCGGGGCCGGAGCCGTAGCGGTTGCC